>JAVQWE010000082.1:0-8917 GCA_033579175.1 Phycisphaerales bacterium
CTGATTGAGGATGTTCCCGGCGTAGGCAAGACTGTCCTTGCCCGTTCCCTGGCCCGAAGCATTGATTGCAAATTCAGCCGAATCCAACTGACCCCTGATCTGCTCCCCGGCGACGTGCTGGGGGTGGCCGTGTACAACAGCCACCGCGGAGAGTTCGAATTCAAACCGGGGCCGATCTTCGCGAACATCGTTCTGGCAGACGAAATCAACCGGACGACTCCGCGAACGCAGTCGGCGCTGCTGGAGGCAATGAGCGAAGAGACCGTCAGCGTCGAAAACGAGACCCGCCGGCTCGAACGCCCGTTCATGGTCATTGCCACACAGAATCCCTTCGAATTCGAGGGCACTTACCTGCTGCCGGAGAATCAGCTCGACCGCTTTCTTCTGCGGATCAGCATCGGCTATCCCGATCGGGCCAGCGAACAGCGAATCCTCACCCAGCAGCCGGCGAGGAACGCGCTGGAGCACCTTGAACCGGTCATCCATGCCGAAGATGTGGTTCGGCTGCAGGATCAGGTGCCGCGGGTGCGGCTGGATGCTTCGGTGGTTGACTACATCATCGACCTGCTGGACCGCACCCGCGAGCATGAGCAGCTTCATCTGGGGGTAAGCCCCCGCGGCGGAATCGCTCTGACCAATGCCTGTCAGGCATGGGCACTGCTGCATGGAAGGGATTATGTCACGCCGGATGATGTGAAGATGCTGTTCATCCCCTGTTGCTCACACCGGGTCATCAGCAAAACATTCATGCACAATGGCGAGGCCGATGCCACGGCCCGGGTGCTGCAGTCGATTCTCGATACGGTTCCGATCCGCAGATAATGCCATCCGATGCCCGGAAGGATCGATCCGGGCGCCGGCGGCTGCACCCGATTGTGGTTGTCTATCCATGTTCGGTCGCAGGAAGCGAGAACCTCCCCTGGAAACCACCCCGGTCCGAAGGCGACCTTCGATGGACGTGTCGCTGACCGGTCTGGTGTTCTGCTCGCTGGCGATGTTCATGGGTCTGGCGGCGATCAACACCCAGGCCAACCTGCTTTTCGGTGTGTTTGGTCTGATGATCGGCATCGGACTGATCAGCTATTGGATCAGCGGGGTGGTGCTGCGGCGGCTCGAGCTGGAGCGGCGGCTTCCCGAGCATGCAACCGTGGGGGAGCCGACCAGCGTCGCCTACAGCTTCACGAATCGGAAGCGATTCTGGCCCAGTGTGTCGGTCACCGTGGCGGAACTGGAAGGCGTCGAGGCATTCGCCAAGCAACCGCAGGGCTATCTGTTGCACGCAGCAGCGGGCATGACGGCGACGATTCCCGTGGAGCTGATCCCCAAACGCAGGGGGGTGCACAAGCTGGGGCAGCATCAGATCAGCACGAGTTTCCCCTTCGGGTTCGTCAAACGCGCCGTGACCCGCACCCTGCCGGCGACGCTGCTGGTGTACCCCCCCATCGCTCAGGTGGACCCCCGGCTGCTGCAACTGGCCCGCTCGGCGGAGGAAATCGGGCCGACGGTACGCCCGCGCCGCGGCGGCATGGACGAATTCTACGGGCTGAAAGAGTACCGGCAGGGAGAAAGCCCACGGCTGATTTACTGGCGCAGGTCGGCCCGAACGGGCACCCTGGTCACACGGGAAATGACTCATGTCTCGCCGCCGAGGCTGCTGCTTCTGGTGGATACCTTCATTCCCCAGCGTACGCCGGCGGCGCATGCGGATGTTGAAATGTGCATCGCCATGGCGGCTTCCCTGGTCAGCCATGCGATCGAGGCCGACCTGCCCGTCGGCGTGATTGCCTGGAACGATGGTTTCCGGGCGATTGAGCCACAACGCGGCAAGCGTCACCGGCGCGAGCTGCTGACGTTCCTGGCGGCGCTGCCCCTGAACACCCGAAGGGGAACCGACGAGCTGATTGCCGCCGCCTATGATACCATGGATTATCTGGTGACCCCGGTGCTGTTCACCGCGGCTGAGGCGCCAAAGGCACCGGGGCTGGTGATCCGTCCGCATTCGCCGCTGGCGGAGCGGTGGTTCCGGTTTGATCCGAAGCTGGACTTCGCGCACGCGATGCCGCTGGATCAACAGCCGCCGCGGTACGTGCAAGGCCAAGGCGACCCTGTGGCACCCGCAACACCGGCGATGTCGCGTTGAGCCAGTTCGATGTACGACATTCGTCAATTCCGTCCCACACTGTACCTGCTGCTGATGCTCGGGTTCTCGGCGTTTGCTCTGGCCACAAGTTCGCCGGAAATCTGGGTGATTTCGACGGGCTTGCTTCTGATCCATTTCTGGCTCACGCAGACCCAGCGGTTTGCCCCGCTGCCCCGCTGGCTGGCGGGTCTGATTACGACGGTATTGTTTCTCTACACGGGGCTCAACCTCTGGGAAGAGGCACAGAGCCGCGCCGTATTCATTCTCGGGCAGTTTCTGGTTTTCCTGCAACTGGTGAAGCTGTTTGAACTCCGCGGAAACCGCGATTACGCGCAACTGCTGGTGCTCAGCGTGCTGCTGGTGGTGGCGGCCGCGATCAACTCCGCCAGCCTGCTGTTCGGGCTGGTGCTGATTGCGCACATTTTCGTGGCCCTGTACTGCTGCCTGCTGTTCCACCTCAAGCTGGAGACCGATCAGGCCAAGGCCGTGCTCGGCCTGAGCGAGGACAATGTCCCTCCGGAAACCCTCCGGCAGGACCAGCGCTACCTGGGTCGATCGATGCGTCGGCTGACGTTCCTGGTGTCGGCTGCTTCGATCGTGTCGGCGGTGCTGGTTTTCCTGTTTTTCCCGAGGGGCAGCGGCGCCAATGTATTTTCGCCCCTGCAGTTTCGGGCTTCCCAGAGCCTCACCGGCTTCAGCGACGAAGTTTCCTTCAACAACATTGCGCAGATCACGCAGAATTCACAACTGGTGGCCCGTGTCCGGGTGTGGCGCAACGGAAATCCGGTTCAGGGAACCGCGCCCCTGCTGCTGCGCGGGCGAACTTACAACATCTACAGCGGAGCGCGCCCTTCAATTGGACCGCCGTTCCGGTGGACAAATTCCGCAACCCTCTCTGACGACGAACGACTGGTCGTTCCGCTGCGTGCTGACGACTTGCGACCGCTGCCCGGGGCAAACGCCGATGACGATCAATGGCGGCAGGAAATCTCACTGGAGGCCAATGGCAGCCGCTCGCTGTTTGCGATTGCCGGACCGACCTCGATCAGCATTTCGCATGGTCAACCGGCGATTTTCTACCATCTGGACGATGAGACACTGGAACTGCAGGAGCCGGTCGTTCATCCCCTCCGCTATGAGGTCGTCTCACGTAACAGCCTGCGCGGGAACCTGACGAACGTCCAGCCTGTCGAAGGCGATCGGTGGCAGCGCGGACTGCGGCAGTCCTTCTGGCCGCGGCGCAACCGAGCCCCGATGCGCTCGGCCATAGACCCGGCCATTGCCGAACTCGCCCGTCGGCCGGAGGTCAGCGGTGTGGATGACGCCGGCCCGCTTGCCGCACGCCGGACTGCGGGAGCCGCTCCAAGTGAGCTTGATCTTCAGATCGCTCATAACGTTGAATCCTTCCTGCGGGCGAATTTTCAGTACACCCTCGACCTGACCGATGTCAGTCGCCTGAGCGACCGCGACCCGCTGGAAGTCTTCCTCACCGAGACGCGCCGGGGCCACTGCGAGTTTTTCGCCGGTGCCATGACTCTGCTGCTGCAATCGCTCGGCATTGAGGCGCGGATGGTCACCGGCTTCCGGTCCGACGAATACAACACCTGGGGCGAAGGATTTTATATCGTCCGCCAAAGCCACGCGCATGCCTGGGTTGAGGTGCGCGGTCCTGAAGGCTGGCACACCTTCGATCCCACCAGCAGCCGCCTCGCCGACGCGACGACCGCCGGCAAGTCAATCTGGCAGCAACTGAAGCAT
This sequence comes from Phycisphaerales bacterium, assembly GCA_033579175.1. GTDB lineage: Bacteria > Planctomycetota > Phycisphaerae > Tepidisphaerales > Tepidisphaeraceae > JAVQWE01. Next base: position 3,899 of record JAVQWE010000082.1, read on the forward strand.
GCTTTCAACTACCTGGAGTATCTGTGGGCCGAGTCTGTGGTGGCCTACGACCGGGAGTCCCGCAGCGGCCTGATCACCGCCACCGGCGCGGCGCTGGATACCGGCGTTAACCAGGCTTCGGATGCGATCCGGTCAGTCCGGCAGACGCTGCAGAGTCCGTCGCTGTTCTATTCCGTGACGGTGAGGGTGATCACCGGTCTGGTATTCCTGATGCTCGGATTTCTGCTTGCACTGGTGGGATGGTTCGTCTTTGAGCGCTGGCGGTTGCGGCAGCGGGCACGCCGCATCGGGCTGGATTCTCTGCCAAAGTCTGACCAGCTTCGCTTGGCGCGGCAGCTTGAGTTCTACGATCGCCTGACTCAACTGTTGCAGAATCGAGGCATTTCCCGACCTGCACATGCCACCCCGCGGGAGTTCTGCCGGTCGATTTCCTTCCTGCCGGCCGAAGCCTACGATGCCGTGCAGCGGCTGACCGAGGTTTTCTATCGCGTGCGTTATGGACGCCGCCAGCTCAGTCCGGCCCAGCAGCGTCGCCTGAAACGCTCGGTTGACCTGCTGCAGCCGCATATCCGGTAGACCACCGCAGGCGCCTCCATGAATGCCATCATCCTTTCCATCGGCGACGAACTGCTCTTCGGGCAATCCCTTGACACCAACAGCCAATGGCTTGCCACCCAATTGGCCGCGGCGGGCTGCGGTGTGCTGGCCCATCTGACGATCGGCGACGACCGGGCAGCGATCGTGGATGCCATCCTGCAGGCGGCGCGGCACCCGCACTGCGACATTCTGCTGATCACGGGCGGTCTGGGTCCCACAGACGACGACCTCACCCGCCAGGCGTTGGCGCAGGCCCTCGGCGTCGATCTGGAGCTGAACGAGCCGTGCCTCCGGCAGATCGAGCGGTTTTTTGAGCGCCTCGGCAGGCCGATGCCCGAGCGCAATCGCATACAGGCCATGATTCCCCGCGGTGCCCGGCCGCTCGAGAACCCCCACGGCACTGCCGCGGGTATCCATGCTTTGATCCAGCGGGCATCCTCTGAACCGGGACAGGATCGGCCGATGCTCGTGTTTGCGATGCCCGGAGTGCCTCGGGAAATGATGCCCATGTTCAACGAGTTTGTCGCCCCTCTGGTCCGCAGCCGGGCGGGTGGGGCAGCCATCCTGCAGACGGCATTGCATACGTTCGGGCTGGGGGAATCCGTCCTCGCCGACAAACTTGGCGAACTGATGGACCGGCGGCGCAATCCCCTGGTTGGCACGACGGCCTCGAACAACATCGTTTCCGTGCGGATCATTTCACGCGGTGAATCGGAGGCGATGGCCCGCCAGAACCTGGAAGCGACGGTCGCCGCCTGCCGGGAAAGACTCGGGTCCCTGATTTTCGGCCGGGATCAGGAAACTCTTGCCGAAGCGGTGGCACGCTTGTTGAAGGGCCAGATGCCCGGGCAGGACGAAGGTCCGACTCTTGCCGCCCGAACGGTCGCCACGGCCGAATCGTGCACCGGTGGCCTGCTGGCGAAGTATCTGACCGACATTCCGGGTTCTTCAGCTTATTTTCAGCAGGGTTTTGTCGTTTATTCCAATCGGGCCAAGTACGAGCGATTGGGTGTGAGCGAGCAGATCATCGGGACGTACGGCGCCGTGAGCGAGCCGGTGGTGCTGGCCATGGCGCGGAACGCGCGTCGCCTGGCCCGGGCGGAATTTGCGTTGTCCATCAGTGGCGTGGCCGGACCGGACGGGGGCACGCCCGCCAAGCCCGTGGGCACGGTGTGCATTGGCCTGGCCCATCTGCCCTCCAAGGAAGCAGGCCGGCGGTCGGGTGAATCCGAAGACGATGTGTACGCCGTCGCTCGTACCTTTCATTTTGCCGGGGACCGTGCCACGATCCGCGATCGCGCCGCCAAGACCGCTCTGGCCATGCTCCGGTTTCGGCTGCTGAATGAGCCATTGCCCTTCTGAAGCCGGCCCGGCGCCGGGGCCGTTGGGGGGGTGCGTCCGAAACTGCCATCCTGACACCCTCCGGGAGGCTCCCGCCAGCTTTTGACAGGTACTTTGGAGCACCAGCCCCCGGTGGTTTTTACATAAGTCGATATCTGATAAGCACTTACAGCTTCTTAAGGACGCGGCACGCCATGTGCTTAAGCCTTGGTCGCAGATGGTGCCTGCGCTGGACCCAACCCGGTTGACCGTACTGCTGGCCGACGCCACCGACCCGTGGCACGCCACGTTCGGGGGCATTCTGGGTCCGCTGGGGGTGCAGACGGTCTCGGCCCGGACGGGTCCCGAAGCCTTGGAGCTGATCTCGACTCGCCGGGTGCATGTTGCCGTTCTGGATGCCGACATGCCCCAACTGAACGGCTTGCAGGTGATCCGACGGATGCAGCGCCTGGAGCATGCCCCTCCGGCGATCCTGCTGGCGCGGCAGCTCTCGGCGCAGCTGCTTCAGGAGGCTCTGGGAATGCAGGTCTTCTGTGTGCTGGGCAAACCGGTGGATTTCAACGTATTGCTGGATTCTCTGGCCCGGGTGATGCGTCGGCATTACGAAGGACGCTGGCCGGCATGAAAAACCGTCGACGGAGGGCGTGGTGCAGTGGGCAGGCCCTCCGTCACTGAAAGGACTGCCTGCTGCCCGCTGCCTGCTGCCTGATTGCAAAGGAGTTCGTTATGGCCAAGCTTCGCCCCCTCGGCGACAAAATCCTCGTGAAGCGTGTCGAGGCGGAATCCAAGACCAAGCACGGAATCGTCCTTCCCGACACCGCCAAGGAAAAGCCTAAACGCGGGAAGGTCCTTGCCATCGGAGACGGCAAACGCCTGGACAACGGGGAACGCGCGCCGTTCAGTGTCAAGAAAGGCGATGAAGTCATCTTCACCAGCTACGCCGGTACCGAAATCAAAATCGACGGCGAGGAAGTGCTCATCATGAGCGAGGATGACGTGCTGGCGATCGTGGAGTAGTCCCTACAGCGGGCAGCAGGCAGCCGGCAGCGGGCAGCCTGAATTGCCCCCGTGTTGCTGCTGAGTGCCCGCTGCCTACTGCCTGTTTTTTTGGAGAATTATCATGGCTGCGAAACAGATCGCATTTGATCAGGAGGCCCGCGAGGCCATCCGGCGCGGCGTGGCCAAGCTGGCCAAGGCCGTGAAAGTGACCCTCGGACCCTCCGGGCGGAACGTCGTGCTCGAGAAGTCGTTCGGTTCACCTACCGTGACCAAGGACGGCGTGACCGTCGCCAAGGAAATCGAGCTGGAAGACCCCTACGAGAACATGGGCGCGCAGATGGTCAAGGAAGTTGCTTCCAAGACCTCCAGCGTTGCCGGTGACGGTACCACGACGGCCACAATCCTGGCAGAAGCCATCTTCAGCGAGGGATTGAGGAATGTTGCCAGCGGCGCCAACCCGATGCAGATTCAGCGCGGGATCAACGCGGCCGTCGAGGCGATTGTCGAGGAGCTGAAGAAGCAGTCGAAGAAGGTCGAGAGTTCCAAGGAGATCGCGCAGGTCGGCACGGTCAGCGCCAATAACGACGAGCTGATCGGCAAGATGATCGCCGACGCCATGGATAAGGTCCGCAAGGATGGAGTCATCACCGTCGAGGAAGGCAAGAGCCTCGACACCACCATCGAACTGGTGGAGGGGATGCAGTTTGACAAGGGCTACCTCAGCCCGCACTTCATCACCGACCCCACCACCATGGAAGCCGTGCTGGAGGACGCCTACGTCCTGATCCACGAAAAGAAGATTTCCTCGGCCCGCGATCTGGTGCCGATCCTTTCCAAGGTTGCCGAGGCCGGCAAGCCCCTGCTGATCGTTGCTGAAGACGTCGAAGGCGAGGCACTGGCAACCCTGGTGGTGAACAAGCTGCGCGGCACCCTGAAGGTGGCAGCGGTCAAGGCGCCCGGGTTTGGGGATCGCCGCAAGGCCATGCTGGAGGACATCGCCATTGTCACCGGTGGTACGGCGATCTTCGAGGAACTGGGCATCAAGCTGGAGAATGTGGAGCTCAACCAGCTCGGTCGGGCGAAGAAGATCCGCATCGACAAGGACAACACCACCATCATTGAAGGCGCCGGAAGCGACAAGGCCATCAAGGGCCGCATCGACGCGATCAAGAACGAGATCGAAATCACCACAAGCGAGTACGACAAGGAAAAGCTCCAGGAGCGCCTGGCCAAGCTCGCCGGAGGCGTCGCTCAGATTCACGTGGGCGCTGCCACCGAAGTGGCGATGAAGGAAAAGAAGGCCCGCGTCGAAGACGCTCTGCACGCCTGCCGGGCGGCTGTCGAAGAGGGCATCCTCCCGGGTGGCGGCGTGGCCATCGTGCGTGCGGCGGGAAAGGTGCTCGATGGCGTGAAGAAGAAATGCGCCAACGAGGATCAGCAGATTGGCGTGGAGATTGTCCGTCGCGCGGTCGAAGCTCCGTTGAAGGCGATCGCCGACAACGCCGGCGTGGATGGCAGTGTCGTGGCCCAGAAGATCAAGGAGAACAAGGACTTCAACTTCGGCTACAACGCTCTGACACACGAATACGGCGATCTGATCAAGATGGGCATCCTCGTGCCCACCAAGGTCGAGCGGTGCGCGCTGCAGAATGCGGCGTCGATCGCCTCCCTGCTGCTGACCACCGATGCCGTGGTGAGCGAGATCAAGGAAGACAAACCTGAGCCGGCCGGTGCCGGTGCAGGAGGCGGGATGTACTGATCCGGCTGTGCCCCGCCTGTTTCTGTCGAAACCGGTGACCGGCAAGAGCTCGTTCCCCCTCTGCGGGAATGATCCTGTGCCGGGCGGTTGCACGTTCCTTTACCGCCGACTGCCTGTCTGCCAGCCCCGCGATGGAGCAACGCGGGTGGGCAGGTGGGGAGTCGGCGGCTTTTTTTATGTTCCCGTGGTGAGCTGCCAGCGGCGAGTTTGGCTCGCGGGTGGTGCCGTCCCTCGCAGCGGTTCGGCCGGCCGGGGGTTTTGCCCGGCGCCGCCAGACCCTTGGCCGCTCCCGCTGACAAGACAGCGCTAGCATCCACCCGCAA
>JAVQWE010000083.1:0-8781 GCA_033579175.1 Phycisphaerales bacterium
TGGCCGGATTTCTTAGGATGCTGCCTGCCTTGGCTCTCCGATCGTCCTTCATTCTGGTTGCCGCCGCTGTGGCGGCGGTGTCGGCCGGATGCACACTTCCGAAACTTCCTCGGAAGCTGGGTGACCCCGACCCGACCGCCAGCATTCCCGCCATCCGCGCCAGTGCGGCACGCAAAGACCTCCGGGCCGTGGATCAACTGGTTGAGGATCTCGATCATGACGACCCGGCCGTCCGATTCTATGCCATCCGCGCGTTGCGCGAGATCACCGGACAGACCTTCAATTACCGGTATTTCGAAGACGAGCTGGAGCGTAAGCCGGCCGTCGAGGCCTGGCGGAGCTGGTTGAAGAACCATCGAGCTACCGCCGGCGCGACGACCCTGCCTCGCTCCTGAGGCCTCTGCCAACTCAACTGGCTGCGGTCGAAGTTGAACATCCTCCGTGGTCCGGCTAACCTTATCCTCCAGGCATCCGATCGCCAGATCGCTTCGCTGATGGACGGGGATCGGTTGGTGCGTTGCGGGAATGCCTTGCGCAGCCGAACGTGGCGACCGTTGCCGGTGCGCGCTGTGCCGGTGCCCGGTGTGGGAATCGTCGCAAGGCTCTGCGCGAGCATCGCTCGCGGCACCCTCGTGCCCCCGGAGGTGCGCAGGCGGTAGGACCGGGATGTCCCGCGTCGCCGCCGGTCAGCCCGTCGGGCGTCGCTCCGACGGGAGCTCCCGCACGGGGCTGTGGAGCTTCGGGAATCTGCGAAGGAGCCTCGTGATGAGCGCGCCGCCCGAGCGGCGGGTGGTGGAGACAGCCGGAGATGGCCGAACTGAAAACGAATTGCTCTTTGGTCCCATCCGCCCGGATCGAAGGCAACACCGTCTTCATCACGGTTGACGGTGATGTTGACGCCCGCAACAGCCCCGAGCTGCGGGAAACGCTGATTGACCTGATCCGGCGTGAGAAGCCGAAAAAGCTGATTCTGAATCTCGGCAACGTGCGCTATATGGATTCCAGCGCTATCGCGGTGCTCGTCGAGTCGCTGAAAATCCTGCGAGGCTCCGGCGGAAGCATGATCCTGACCAATCTTCAGCCGCGGGTGAAGGGACTGCTGGAAATCGCCCGACTGCAGTCAATCTTTGCCATCGCGGCCAGCGAGGCTGAGGCTCTGAGTCTGTAGCGGCCAAGCGGGCCCTTCCGCACCGCTGGTTGACGGTGTTTTGTGTCCTGGCCGGCTGTGGTGGCGGGTCGAAACCAGGAATGCCGGCCCTGTTTTCCGAACGCTGACGTGCCCGGGTAAGCCCCGACCATGCTGCTTCTGCGACCCATCGCCGCGATCGGACGACGAACCCTCAATTTCCTGGAATTTGTTGGAGGGATGGGTTACCTGCTGCTGGACACGCTTCTGGCGGCGCGTCGTGGACTGACGGCCCGTCGCGGGCGCAAGCTGGCCTGGTCGAACCTCTGGGCGCAGATGGTGCGGGTGGGGGTGCGGGCGATCCCGATCGTTTCCCTGGTGGTTTTCTGCATCGGTGCCATTCTGGCGATGCAGATCGCGCCGATTCTCCGCGATTACAACGAGGAAAAGCGGGTTGCGGACATCATCGCCATCGCCATGTTCCGCGAACTGGGTCCTCTGGTGGCAGCGATCGTGCTGACCGGATTTGCCGGCGCGTCGATCGCCGCTGAAATCGGCACGATGACCGTCAGTGAAGAAATTGAGGCCCTGGAGGCGCACGCGATTTCTCCCGTTCGGTTTCTGGTCGTGCCGCGCGTCCTTGCCACGACCGTGATGATGGTGTGCCTGGCGATCGTGGCCGACCTCACCGGCGTTTTGGGGGGAATGCTCGTCAGCCGCTTCTTTGTCGGAATTGACATCCAGCAGTATCTCGATCGCAGCTTCACCGCCGTGGAGCTGAAGGATTTCCTGACCGGTCTGGTAAAGGCGGGGGTGTTCGGGGTGATTGTCAGTTCGCTGGCCTGTTACCTGGGTCTGAAGGTGAAGGGTGGCGCAGAAGGCGTCGGGGCTGCCACCACCCGCACCGTGGTGCTCACCATCGTGGCTCTGATCTTCGTCGATCTGATGTTTACCAGCGTGTTTTATTTCCTGGGAATCTGAAGTGCACCCCGTGGGTCGGGAACGATGAAACCGAAGGTCATCCAGGTCGATCACGTCGTCAAGCGTTACGGAGAACGGACGATCCTCGACCACATCACGCTCGATGTTCTGGATGGTGAGACCCTGGTGATCCTCGGCGGAAGCGGCAGCGGGAAATCAACGCTCCTGCGTCTGATGATGGGAACGGTGCTGCCGGATGAGGGAGAGGTCATCGTGTTTGGAAAGTCCCTGGCAAGCATGTCCCCTGCGGAGCTGGATGAGTACCGCAAGAGCGTGGGAGTGCTCTTTCAGTCGGCGGCGCTGTTCAACAGCATGACAGTCGCCGACAACGTCGCCCTGCCGCTGCGGGAGCACACGGATCTTCCCGAGGAAAACGTCGCCATACAGGTGACGATCAAGCTGGAAATGGTGGGTTTGCGCGAGCATCGGAATAAAATGCCCTCCGAACTGTCCGGCGGGATGAAGAAACGCGCAGGTCTGGCGCGGGCCATGGCTCTGGACCCGCGCATCCTCTTTTACGACGAACCTTCCGCCGGGCTGGACCCTGTCACCAGCGCTGAAATCGATGAGCTGATCATCGGCCTGAACAAGAAACTGGGGGTCACCAGCGTGGTGGTCACACACGAAATGGATTCGGCCTTTCGCATCGCCGACCGGATGGTGTTGCTGGACCGTGGGAAGTTCGTCGCCTGCGGCACACCCGAAGAAATGAAACAGAGTGCCGACCCGCTGGTGCGCCAGTTCGTCCACGGACTGACTGTCGGACCGTTGACGGATCGCAAACGCACCGGAGACTATGAAAAGCAGTTGATGGGCGAAACCTGGATTTGACGGAGAGGGTTCACCCTCGAGAAAGCCCGACTCCCGGCGGCAGTTGTGGCCGGGCGGGGAGGCGGCAGTCGAGGGTTCGACCCCTGACCACTGATGAACAAGGAACGCAACGCCGTTTACGCCGGGATTTTCATGCTGGCATCGGCGGCGCTGATCATCGCCGTGATCATCGGAATCAAGGGGCTGGGGGCGTTGGCGCTGCCGCACAATCAATACACAGCCGTCTTCTCCCTGAGCGACAATGTCGGGGGCCTTCGCGTGGGAGATGATGTTCGCGTGGGGGGAGTGAAGCTGGGAACCGTCCGCAGCATTGAGTATGTGCCCGCACGGCAGGGTGCCGAGCCGTCGATCCGCGTGCGCTTCCGTCTGCCACGATATGTCGCCCTGACCAGCGACGCCCGTGTTGTCGTCGAAACCGGCGTCACCGGCACGAGCAACCTGAACATTGACAACATCCGCCCCGGTGGAGCCGCCCTGCCCGATAACGCCGAAATCCGGGGGCAGCAAGGCGGGCTGACCGCGCTGCTGGCGGCGCTGAGTGATGCCGGCCCGAACGTTTCCGGCCTGATCGGCGACCTGCGCGGCCAGACCGTCCCGAAAGTCAACGCGGCGGTCGACGAGTACAAGGCCCTGGCCAGCGAGCTTCGGGCCAAGGTCGAGCCGGTCTACCGCAAATACGATCAGCTCACCGACCGCGGCAGTGAAGCTCTTTCAGAAGTTCGCGATGTCTTCGGAGAGAGCAAGGGGGATTTCAGAACCACCATCGCCAACCTCAGTGCCGCCACCACCGATCTCCGCCAGAAACTCGGTCCGATCCTCGAGAAGGTCGACGGCGGGCTGGAAAAGGCGCAGACGGCGCTTACCAGCCTCAATGCCACTCTCGAGGACGTGAAAAAGGTCGGCGACAACACCCGTGATATCACGGCGAACGTCCGGGCAATCGTCAACAACAACCGCGGGCGGATCGAGTCGATGCTGGCCTCCCTGAAAGCAACCAGCGACAATCTGAAAGGGGCCACCAGCGAGTTGCGGCGTGCCCCCTGGCGGATTCTCTGGAAACCCTCCAGCGTGGATCAGGCCAACCAGAGCCTGTTTGACTCGGCCCGGCAGTTTGCCGACGGCGCCAGCAACCTCAATGACGCCGCCAAGGCCTTGCGCGACGCCCTGAACAACCCCCAGGTCACCCCGGAACAGATTCAGCAGCTTCTCGACCAGCTCGACGCCTCGTTCCGGAAGTTCAACAGGATCGAGGCGCAGCTCTGGGAGCAGGTGAAGGATTGACCTCCTCGGCCGCCGGCAGAAACAGACTGAAGGTCGTCCCCTCTCCGACGCGCGATTGCACCTGGATCCGCCCACCGTGGTGCTCGATGATCTGCCGGCAGATGGCCAATCCCAGCCCGGTGCCCCCGGGCTCGCCGCTCCCGACATTCGCTTTGGTTGTGAAAAACGGCTCGAAAATCCGTGGAAGCAGGGATTCGGGAATGCCCGGGCCTGTGTCGCTCACCTGAATGTGTGCCATCGCTTCTGCGCGCCTGGCTTTGATCGTCAGAACGCCCCCTTTTCCCAGCATCGCCTGGCGGGCATTGATCAGCAGGTTCAGCAGCACCTGTTCCAGTTGAACCGCATCACCGACCACCTTCAGCCCCGGCTGAACCTGCACCCGCAGCGCGATACCGTCCTTGCGCGGGTCGCGCGCCAGCACCAGCAGCGTCTCGTCGATCAGTTGCTGCACCTCCACCGGCGAAGCCGTGGACTCGCCCCGCGCCAGGGCCAGCATCGAGGCACAGATCCGCCCCGCTTTGCTGGAGGATTGAAACGACTTGACCAGAGCCTTGCGGATCAGTTCCAGGTCGGGCTGGCCCTTCTCCAGCGACTGCAACGCGTACTGGCTGTAGCTGACGATCGGCGTCAGCAGGTTGTTGAACTCATGGGCGATGACGGCGGCGATGGTTCCAATCGCGGCCAGTCGCTGACTTTCGGCAAGCTGCCGCTGCAGGGAAGTCAGTTCAGCCACGGCGCGGCTGAGCTGCTCCAGCAGCTCTTGCGGGCGCGCGGAGAGATCGCTCGGAGGCAGGCTCACCACAGCCTTATCGGCCGGCGCCGCGATCCCGCTTCAAGCGACCCTTGCACGACCGTCGGCCGGGGTTATCGGACCTTCCTCCCTCAGCAGACGACCTCCTGCAGCGTCCTGGCCACGTACCGCACCTGTTCCGGGGTTAATTCAGGGTAGATCGGCAGAGCCAGCACCTCGCGGCAGGCTCGTTCGGTCTCGGGAAGGTCGCCTTCCCGGTAGCCGAGATAGCCGAAACACTTCTGCAGGTGCAGCCCCAGGGGATAATAGACCGCCGAGCCGATCCCGCGCTCCTGCAACCGTGCCTTCACGGCGTCGCGATCAGGCACGCGGACGACGTACTGATTGTACACGCTGCTGTTTTCCGGCGCGATGTAGGGTCTGACAATCCTGGTCGCTGCCGACGACGTCCCCTCCGGGCCAGCCTCCAGCATCTGATCGTAAATTGCTGCATTGCGCCGGCGCGCCGCGTGCCAGCCGTCAAGATATTTCAGCTTGACGCTCAGCACCGCAGCCTGAATCGCGGCCATCCGGAACATACCCCCGATGTAGTCGTGGTAATAGGTGTGTCCGCTCCCATGCACCCGCAGCTTGCGGATTTTCTCCGCCAGTGCGTCATCATTGCAGCAGATGGCGCCGGCATCCCCGAACGCACCGAGATTCTTGGTGGGATAGAAGCTGAGGCATCCCGCCAGCCCCATACTGCAGGCCGGCTGATCGCGGTGGCGGGCGCCGATGGCCTGTGCGGCATCCTCGATCACTGGCAATTCATGACGTCGTGCAATCTGGCAGATGCCCGTCATGTCAGCGCACTGCCCGAACAGATGCACGGGGAGGATCGCCCGTGTCCGGGGGGTGATCTTCTTCTCAATCAGCTCCGGGTTGAGATTGAACGTGCGTGGATCAATATCCACGAACACCGGAATTGCTCCCAGCCGCGCGATGCTGCCCGCAGTGGCGAAGAATGTGAAGCTGGGACAGATCACCTCGTCGCCGGGGCGGATGTCGATCGCCATCAGCGCGCACAACAGCGCATCCGTACCGCTGCTTACCCCGATGGCGTGCCGGGTGCCGCAGTAGCTGGCAAGGGACTTCTCGAACTTCTCCACGTGTGGACCGAGGATCAAGGCCTGTGCGTCACACACTTCGTCCATGGCTTCACGAACTTCCTGACGGATCGCGGCGTATTGCGATACGAGGTCCAGCAGTTTCACTTGCATGGGCGCACCATATTCCTTTCCGATCGGAAAGGAAACACCGCTTCGACTTTCCGCCCGGGTTGCATAGACTACGCCTCATGAAACGCCTGCTGGCTGCCGGTCTCGTGGCGGTTCTGTCTCTCGGGTGCGCGCCGGACAATTTCCGTCGGGACGCTGACGCGCAGGTCCAGCGTCTGCTGAAGGACCGCACGCAGCGAACTCTCGGCTACACGCCGCGCACCACGCTCGACACCCCCGATGTGGCCCCGCCGACGCGACGCAGCTTCGAGTCGATCCCCGCCACGCCACTGCCCCCGCCGTCGCAGGCTGCTCTGGAGCCGATGCGTCTGGAGCGCTCGTACTGCCGGCTGGGCCCGGAAAAGCTCTTCGACGATGCCCAGCCAACCCTCCAGACCGAGGAACTGGGCGTCAGTTCGGCATTGCAGGGTGCACGCCTTCGACTGCGCCTCGGCCCCCCGCCGCCGCAGGACCTGTCGGGCACAACCCTCGAGCTTTTCGGCGCGCTGCGCTACGCGATCGAGAACAGCCGCAGCTACCGCGCCCGGCAGGAAGACCTGTACCTTGCGGCGTTGCGGGTCACGTTGCAGCGTCATCTGTTCGATCCGATTCCTTTCGCTCAATCTTCCTTCGTTTTCAGTGGTAATCAGACTCCCGACCGGATGAATGACGCCGGGCAGGTTATCGATCGCGGGTACGATGCGGCGTTGCGCGCCGTGCAGACGCTGGGCGTCCGACAGCAGCTTCCGTACGGCGGGAGCCTGACAGCCCGCGCGGTGGCGACCTTCGTGAGCGCGCTGAGCGACGGGGTGGAATCCGGCGAAGATGCGTCGATCGTTCTGGAAGGAACCATTCCCCTGCTGCGCGGGGCCGGGATGGTGAATCTCGAACCCCTGATCGATTCCGAACGGGGTCTGGTCTATGCTGTCCGCGACTTCGAGGAATTCCGTCGGGCGTTTGTCGTGGAGGTGGCTTCGGCCTACTTCTCACTGATCAATGCACAGAACCGCATCAACAACAACTATGTCCGATACGTTAACGCGGTGAACCTCGTCGTGCGTCTGGAAGCGCTGTACGCCGCAGGATTGCAGAATTTCCTGCAGGTGCAGCAGGCGCGTCAGCAGCGGCTGAGCGCAGAAAACACTCTGGTGAACTCGCAGCAGCAGTTCCAGAACCAGCTCGATACCTTCAAGCTGCTGATCGGGATGCCGGTGGATGAGCCGTTGGCTGTCGTGGGGGTGGCGTTGGAAGTTCCCGTGCCAGACCTGCGCGAGACCGACTTCGTGGCTCTTGCGGAAAAGCATCGGCTGGCCCTCCAGACAGCCCGCGACCAGATCGAGGATGCCCGCCGGGCCGTCGCCCACGCCTCGAACCGGTTGCTGCCAGAGCTGAATCTGTCGGCCAGCGCGACGATCGGCAATCGTGCCGGCAGCCCCGCCCGGGCCATCGACCGCCAGACCCTGACCTACTCGGCCGGTGCCAGCTTGGACTGGCCTCTGGATCGGCTGGCGGAGCGGAACGAGTATCGCATCGCCTTGATCGATTTTCAGCGTGCGCAGCGCGCTCTGGTCACCACCCGCGACACCGTGGCGGCTGCCGTCCGACGCGCGGCCCGGGCCGTGGAGTCTGCCCGCATCACCCTCGACCTGCAACGTCGCAGCATCGAGCTGGCTCGCCGACGGCTGGAGTATTCCAACGAGCTGCTCATTCAAGGGCAGGCTCAGGCCCGCGATGTGACCGAGGCACAGAACGCCCTGCTGGACGCACAGAACAATTTCGACCAGGCCCGGGCAGACCTGCAGATTCAGATTCTCTCTCTCCTGCGGGATACCGGCACCCTGCGCGTAGACCCTTCGGCCGGCACGCTGGGCAGCATCCTTGATGGCCCCTCCCAGCCCGAGCCGACGCGGCAACGCATCGAATCTGACTTCCGTGTTGTCCCGGACAGTCGGATTCCCGGCTCCGGTGGTTGATCGGGGAATATTCGGTTCGGATCGAGGCTCTAACTCCGGGCCGGAATCTGCCTTCGCGAAGTGGCTACAATAAGGAAATTGCGTGTCATGACTCAACTGGTTCTGGACACCCCCTCAAGTCAGGTGCGGCGATGGCTGCCGAGGCTGGTCGTTGCCGCCGGCGTTGGGTTGCTGGCGGTGGTCGTCTGGGCATTGGTATTCCGCTCACCGGCCCGGTCCAGCGGGGCGGGCGGGCAGCAGTGGGTTCGTGTCGCCCCGATGGACCTGGAGGTGAAGCTGGTAAAGGACGGTGAACTGGCGGCCATCAACAACATCGAGGTCGTCTGTGAAGTCGAAGGCTCCACCACCATCCAGCAGATCATCAAGGAGGGCTCGAACGTAAAGGCCGGCGACGTGCTGGTTGTGCTCGATTCCTCCGCCATCCGACAGAAGATCGAGGACACCACCATCGAACTGCAAAAGGCCGAGGCTGATGTCACCAACGCCCGCGAATTGCGTGACATCCAGGAAAGCAAGAACGCGGCCGATCTGGAGGCGGCCGAAGTCGCCCTGACCCTCGCCCAGCTCGATCTTCGCGATTAT
>JAVQWE010000084.1:0-8779 GCA_033579175.1 Phycisphaerales bacterium
GGCAACCGCACCCGCAGCCCCTCTCGACCTCGACGATGCCTACCTTCGCCTGCGTCGAATCACTGCCATGCCCGGAAATGAAGCCGACCTGGAGCTTACCCCCGCGGGCGATCGCTTTATCTTCACGGCACAGGCGGGTGGAGCCGCGCCTCCACCCGGAACGCCGTCCGGTGGGGGCGCCTCGGGAGCCGGCCGGGCCACCTTCACTGTCGACAAAGACGGGGGCGAGCCCAGGCGGATCGCCGCGGCCGTCAATGTGCAGGGTCTGTCGCTGACCGGCGATAAGGCGGTGGTTGTGGAAGGCAATCGCGCGGCACTGCTGAAGCTGCCTTCCGGCGAACTGGAATACCTGGATATCTCCGACCGACTCACAATCGATCTGGCGCGGCAATCGGAACAGAAATTCCTCGAAGCAGCCCGCATCATCGGTCTGAGCCATTATGACCCGCATCTGAACGGCCTTGACTGGCCGGCACTCACGCGCCGGTACCTGGAGCTGGTCCGGGAAGCACTCACGCCGGACGAGTTTGACCATGTGGCGGGGCGTTTCGTGGGTGAACTGAACAGCTCGCATCAGGGCATCAACTCGCCCGAACCGCGCAACGAGATTCAGCAGCCCGTCGGACGACTGGGAATCCAGCATCGGCGTGTCGCCGACGGGTACGAAGTTGTTCGCGTGTTTGCGAATGGTCCGGCCGACAAAGGCGCCATGCGGCTGCGGGCGGGCGATGTTCTGACGGCGGTCGATGGGATGGATTTCAGCGGCTCTGCGACGTTGGACACTTTGCTGGCGGGGAAAGTGGATCGGGAGGTTCGTCTGACCGTCCGACGGAAGATCGACGACGTCGAGCGGACGATCGACCTGCTGATCACCCCCATCGGCTCCCAGGCCGAAACCGCCCTGTTCTACAACGACTGGCGGGCCTTGACGGCCAGGAAAGTTGACGAGCTGTCCGGGGGGAAGATCGGCTACATCCACATCCGCGGGATGGATCAGAATTCGCTGGATGTCTTTGAGCGCGATCTTTACGCCGCCGCCGACGGAAAAAAGGGGCTGATCATCGATGTCCGGAATAACGGGGGAGGCTGGACGGCCGACCGTCTGCTGGCCTCGATCATGTACCCCCGACACGCCTACACGCGTCCGCGGGGGGTGAGTGAATCGGTGCGGGACGCCTATCCGAACGACCGCCTGTTCATCGCCCGATACGATCTGCCGATCAACATGCTCTGCAATGAGAAGAGCTTCAGCAATGCCGAGATTGTCGCGCATGCGTTCAAAACGCTCCAGCGCGGCACGCTGGTTGGCCAGCAGACTGCCGGCGGGGTGATCTCCACCGGCGCCACCACGCTCATTGACGGCACGGTGGTGCGCACTCCCTTCCGCGGGTGGTGGACGCGCGATCATGTGAATATGGAGCTGAACGGCGCCATGCCCGATCTGCTGGTCCCCCAGACCCCTGAGGCCGAGGCCCGAGACGAGGATGAACAGCTCAAGGCGGCCGTGGAGGACCTTCTGAAGCGGGTGGAATGAGTGCCTGCTGGCTTGCCCGCTCCCTCTGGATCGCCGTGTGGGGCGAGGCAAGCTGGGTGACGATGGCATCGGAAAGGATGCCATTATCGATCCCGATACAACCGTCGTGCGAGAGGCTATCCCCCTCCCGGCGGCCTTGTCACAGTCGCCTGCAGCGATTCGTGTTCGAACGTCGGCTGGTAAGTCCGCGGCCGAATCCCGCGCCATCCTCAGGTCGTGCAGGGAGGTCCTTCCGTGTCAACGAGCGCTGCAATATCGTCGTGCTCGATGCGGGCGCTTCGCGCCTGCGAACCAGACAGCGATCACCTGAAGACGCAGAAATTTCGCCGGCCCGGCCGGAATCTGTCCGGAACCGGTGAAAGGCTTCGTCTGAAGTCATCCGGCTTGCCACGCGCGATTGACCCCGGGGCACGGTGGCGATCGCAAGCGCCAGCAGAGGTCAGCAGAATCAGCCGGCTTTCTCCCCCCAGACCGGCGGGGGTTCGATCGCATCGGCGGGGCGTTTTCCGGCATCTGCGCGCCCGCTGCCCGCCAGACGAGAGATAATTTTCAATTCCATGTCGTTTTCGCAGGTAATCTGGCAGCTCAATCGCAGGCCGGGCGTGCCCAGCAGTCCCCGCAGTTCCAGAACGCTCCGCTCGGCCTCGGTCATTCTCGTCGGTTCACCGGCAAGAAACTGCACCCGGCAGGTCGTGCAGCGTGCCAGCCCTCCACAGGCGTGAAGCTGATCGATGCCGCATTCGTCGGTCAGGGCGTTCACCAGCCGCTTGCCCTGAGGAACCAGGAAGGATTTTCCGTCTACGGTAAGCGTGGGCATGGATTGATCTTAGCAGCGCCGCGGTGAATTTGAACGGCGTTTGCCTGCGAAGATTTGTTTGCACGCGCGGAGCGGAGGCCGGATAATCTCTTGGAGGATTCACGCTTCCGCAGCATCGAGGTATTCATGGCAGCATCCACCGATGAAAGGCTGATCGACAACGCCGATATCGACCGCGACACTCCCCAGCCGGAAATCCACGTGGAGGAGAAGCGGCTGAAGCTCCGGGATTTCCTGCGCACGCTGATTAAAACCAACGGCTCAGACCTGCATCTTCAGGAAGGCAGTCGACCCATGATCCGTGTCGATGGACGCGCCCGCTTCCTCGACTGCCCCCCGCCGGACGAGGAACTGATGACCGAGTACGTCAAGGAAATCGTCCGCGACAAGGAAAAGTGGGACATTCTCGAGCACAAAGGCTCGGTCGACGTGGCCTATGCCCTCGACAACGGCGCGCGCTTCCGTACCAACGTTTTCCACAGCCGGCAGAAGTACGCTATCGTAATGCGGCGGATCATCACCAAAATCCCCAACTTCGACGAGCTGAACCTTCCGCCGCAGATTGAGAGCATGGCGGATCATCACCGCGGAATTGTGATCGTCAGCGGCACCACCGGCAGCGGCAAATCGACGACGCTGGCAGCGATCATCGGCAAGATCAATCGCACTCGCGCCGAGCGGATCATCACCGTCGAGGACCCGATTGAGTTCCAGCACGAGAACGTCAAATCGCTGGTGAGCCAGGTGGAAGTGGGCACCGACAGCGAAAGCTACGACTATGCGCTGCGGGCCATGATGCGGCAGGACCCGGATACCATTCTCATCGGGGAAATCCGCGACAGTTTCAGCCTTCTGACGGCCCTGAAGGCCGCCGACACCGGCCACCTGGTTTTCACAACGGTCCACGCAACCAATGCCTGGACAACCATCCAGCGCATCGTTTCCCTCTTTGACCCGAATCTGAAGGAGCTGCAGCAGCAGCAACTGGCCAACAACCTCGTGGCCGTGGTCTGTCAGCGGCTGGCCAAGCGGCGCGAAGGCAAGGGCCGTGTGCCGGTCAATGAAATCATGATGGCCACGCCGCTGGTGCGCAAATACATCCTCGACGGTGAGTTCGACAAACTGAAAAGCTGCATCGGCAACAAGGAAAGCGGCAGCCAGAGCTTCGACCAGCACCTGACGGAGCTGTTCCAGAAGCAGATCATCGATGTCAACGAAGCCAAGCGGCTGGCGAGCAATGTCGATGCCCTGACGCTGGCTCTGCGGGGCATCGGCAACAGCGATACGCGGTTGCGATAATCCTGGCAGTCAGTTCCTGCGCTCGATCGCCGCTCGGGGGAAAGAGGCGATACCGCACTCCGCGGAACCGAAAGGGACCCGTGAAATCTTAAGCACGTCGGGACGCACCATAATCTGGTCGATGAATGAGAGGATTTGCCGTAGCAACCCCGATGCAGCCATTTGCCCTCGAACCGCTGGAACGGCGCGCCTTGTTTTCGAGCGGATTTCCAGGGTTTCCCGCGTGGTCGCCCACGTTGCCGGGGGGCATTTGCCATGAAGAATGGCCCGGCGTGAGCAGCCACCCCGTCGCCACGGCGCCGCGCACGGGGCCGTTAACGGTGGCTGGCAAACTCGCCACCTTCCGCGGGCTGAAAGACGTCGATCCGGGCAGGCTCGTCGCGACGATTCATTGGGGCGACGGCAGCGGCGGGCATGCCGGCCGGATCGTTGTGAATGACGATGGTTCGGTCGATGTCTTCGGAGCGTACACCTATTCCGAATCCCCGCCGTATGACATCTCGGTTCAACTTTCCGGCGGCTACGAACTGATCAGGGTCGAGGAAGGCCCGCGATGGATGGATTGGGGTCTGTGGGATCCCGGCCCGACGGCCACCTACCGTCACTTGTATCAATTTGCCTGGGTGAGCCCGGGATTGGACGCGCCTTGGGATGCGTTGGCCGCCGATCCGGCGACAGATGAATCCCCTGCCCCGGCGGAGCCGGCCCCGCCACTTTCGCCATTCCACCGACCAGCGCCGCCGCACAAGACCGACGCCGCTTCCGACAAACTGGAGATTCTTCAATCCATTCCGTCCCAACCGGATGCCTGATCCGCATGAGCCTCCCGGCAGCCCAGCGGACCCGAATCGTCCGTCCGTCGCGCCGGCACCTGCCAGAACACCCCCTTCAACTTCCCCCTCATTCCCCGTAAGTTCGGCTGCGGCCTGATGCGAATTGTGCACATTATCACCCGTCTGATCGTCGGCGGAGCGCAGGAGAACACCCTGCTTTCCTGCGAGGGGCAACACGACCGCGGGCACGAAGTCACGCTCATTACCGGTCCCCCGATCGGGCCGGAAGGATCGCTTCTGGAGCGGGCCAAGGCCTGTGGCTATCGAGTTGAGGTCATCGACGAGTTGCGACGGGCCATCCACCCCGTTCGCGATTGGCGGGTGTATCGCCGGCTGATCCGTCGACTGCGAGAGCTGAACCCCGATGTCGTCCACACGCACTCGAGCAAAGCCGGCATCATCGGTCGATGGGCCGCCCACCGCGCCGGCTGCCGGTTCATCGTGCACACGATCCACGGGCTGGCGTTCACGGCATCCACAAATCCTTATGTGAACAAGATTTACGAACACCTCGAGCGAAAGACCGCTCCGATTACCCATCGGATTGTCTGCGTGGCTGATGCCATGCGCGATCAGTCGTTGGCGGCGGGGATCGGTCACCCCGGGCAGTATGTCACCGTCTACAGTGGGATGGACACCCAGCCGTTCCTGCATCCGGCGGCTCCACGCGAGCTGATCCGCGCGCAACTCTCGCTGGCAAAAGAAGATATCGCTGTTGGCACCATCGCCCGTCTCTTCGATCTCAAAGGCCATGATGATCTGCTTGCCCTCGCCCCTCGGCTGTGCCACCGGTTCCCCAACCTCAAGTTCCTCTGGGTGGGGGACGGGTCTTTACGCCCGAAATTTGAGGCAAAAATCGCCGAATTGCGGCTTCAAGAACGATTCATCCTCACAGGGCTTGTCCCGCCAACGCGAATCCCCGAACTGGCAAATGCCATGGACATCCTCGTCCACCCCTCACGCCGCGAAGGACTGGCACGGGCCTTGCCCCAAGGACAGCTTGCAGGCTGTCCGGTGGTCTGCTACGACATCGATGGCAACCGCGAAGGCCTGATCGACGGCCAAACCGGCTTTTGCGTTCCCCCCTTCAACCTCGAGCGTCTGTCGGCAGCTTTGGAAGAGCTGCTCAGCGATCCGGCGAAACGGCAGGCGATGGGTGCCCGCGGCCGGAAATTCGCGCTTGCCCGCTTCGATGCCAAAGTGATGATCGATGCTTTGGAACGCGTCTATAAACAGCTCTGAAGGCACCCCGCTGTTTGAGCACGGCCGGAGGGGAGCGGACAACAAGCATCGCTTTGCCCTGCGGGGGGTCTGATCCATCGACAATCCGCGCCCTTCCGTTGACAATCGCGTTATGGCCTCGTTTCTCGTCATCGCCCCCCATCCCGACGACGGTGAGCTGGGCATGGGAGGCACGATTCTCAAGCTTGCCCGTCAGGGGCATCGCGTACACCTGCTGGATATCACCGACGGCGAACCTACTCCCCGGGGCAGCCCGGAAATCCGTGCTGCAGAGGCCTCGGCGGCGGCGGCGATCCTGGGGGTGCCGCGCTCCTGCCTTGGGTTGCAGAACCGTCAGGTCACCCACAACCTCGAATCCCGTCACAAACTAGCCGCCGTCATCCGTGTCCACCGACCGGACGTGCTGTTTGTGCCGTATCCCATCGATGCGCATCCGGATCATGTGGCGGTCTCCCGCATCGCCGAGGATGCCCGTTTTGACGCCAAGTTGACCCGATCGACCATCCCCGGGGAGCCGTGGCACCCCAAGCGCATCATCTATTACTTCTGCACCCACCTTCGCATGAGCTTCCAACCGACGTTTTGCATCGATGTCAGCGAGACCCATGATGCCAAAATGGCGGCCTGCAACTGTTACCAGTCGCAGGGGCTCACCGCCGACAGCGATCTGATGCGGATGGTTTCCGGGATTGCGGCATACTTCGGAGGACGGATCGGAACCCGTTTCGCCGAGCCGTTCTTCTCGCACGAGGTGATCGGCTTGGCAGGGCTGGATCAACTCATTTAGCCCGCGTTGGCCCGACGGGGTTGGGGTTGACGCGCCCATCAGGTCCGACCACGCGCAAAACGGGCGCGCGCCGAGTGCCCGCCGCAGACCGCGCCCCCTGCAACCGGGGCCTCGGCATGCTGTTGGGGTGTGCTCGACCCGGTTGCCACGCGCAACGGCGCGCTGACGTGGCGTGCTGAATCCCCGCGCGGCGCGCCGAGGGGTCCTGGCAAGCTCCGACGGGCGCGAAGTTCACCGCCGGACCATCCTCAGCACGGCATCGACCATCTTTTCGGCGCCTTCGAAGACCGTCGCCGGGCCGACATCGTTCATGTAGCAGGGGGTCGTGACCAGCTTGTTGACCTCGTCGATGCAAACGTCGGTCGGGCCGACCTCCTGATGCTGACCACCCATCTGCTGGATCGCGCCGGCCGTCGCTTTGTCGGTTCCGATGGTGACCCGCGGCTTCTTGCCATCCACTCCGAACACGGCGGCCGCCAGCACCGGGGCAATGCACGCCAGGCCGATGGGTTTGCCGGCAGCGTGCATCTGTCGCATCAGCCGGGCGACATCGGCGTTCACCCGGGCCTTGGCGCCGGCGCTGGCGAAATCGGAGAGGTTCTTGGCGGCTCCGAAACCCCCCGGAAACACCAGGGCGTCGAGCTGATCAGCGGTCACCGTGGCCAGATCAACAATCTTCCCGCGGGCGATGCGGGCAGATTCCTCCAGCACGTTGCGGTTCTGATCGGCGGGTTTGCTGGTCAGGTGATTGATCGTATGCATCTGAGGCACGTTGGGCGCCATGCAGACGATCTGCGCCCCCCGTTTATCCAAGGCCACGAGGATGCTCACCGCCTCGTGAATTTCGCTGCCGTCAAACACGCCGCAGCCGCTGAGGACAACTCCCACTTTCACAGGCATGGCAACACTCCTTTCTGCAAGTCCGACGGCTCGGCCGACCGGGTCGACGTGAGCCGCAACCCCGGGCGATTATACCCGCCTGTCCGGGTATCATCCGCCCGATGTCGCAGAAGCTCCAGGTTGCCCCGGGCGTGTTTGTCGATTCGGCGGCGATCCGAATCACCTTCTCGCGAGCCGGGGGTCCCGGCGGGCAGAATGTGAATAAGCTGAGCACACGGGCCGAACTGCGCATGAACCTGGCAGCGCTCGCAGAATCCTTGGCCGAGTCGTCGCTGCAAAGGCTGCGATCGCTGGCGCGCAAGCAGATCAGCCGGAACGACTTCCTGCACCTGAGCTCTCAGAAGTACCGCACGCAAGAAGCCAACCGGACGGCCGTTCTTCAGAAGCTTGCAGCTCTGGTCGCTCAGGCGTGCGTCGAACCGAAGATTCGCCGACCCACCCGACCTACCTGCGCCGCCCGCCGCCGGCGGCTCGACGAAAAGCGGCATCGTGGCCTTCTGAAGGCCCATCGCCGAGCGCCGGCAGATTGAATTGCGCCGGTGAGCGATCGGGGCCACGGGCTGATCGGCATGCTAAGGGCGAGAACGCGGTTCAAGCAGCGGTTGCAACCGGCTGGGAGAAGGGGTCGGATTCAGCCCCCCATCCACGGCGTCAGGGTCCGGTGATGATGATGCTGCCGAACACGTCGCCGGAAATCTGCTGGTTTCTGATCACCTTGGCCTGAATGGTGGCACCTGCCTCCACGTCACCGCCGATCACGAGATTGCCGATGGTCTGCTTCGTGCGAATCCGCGAACCGCTCAGCACGTTCCCCGTGATGCTGATGTTGTCGATGTTGCGGGTGACGATAAAGCTTGGCGAGCCGAAATCGCCACCGACTTCCAAGCTTCCCACCCCCAACGCCACGTTGACCTGCCCAAAGAGCGAACCGCCGGTGCGCATCCGCACCAGAGCGCCCTCCGGACCGGTAACCAGCAGTTGCGAAGTTCCCTTGAAGGTGCCGGCAACATCGACGTTGTTGACCCGCCCGGAAATGCCCAGCAAGGTGCGCTCGATGGCGCCGCCGCTGATGGCGTTGCGCAGCCCGCCGCTCTGGAGGGACAGACCGACGATGTCGCTGGTGGCCTGAATGGTGTCCACCCCGACTCCAAAGCTGACGCGCATCGGGAACTGCGGCGCATTGAACGGGATGGGGGTGCCATCCAGGGGGCTGCTGGGATCGCGGACGAACGGGTCCCGCGATTGAATCTGCCAGGCACGCATGGTTCCGAGGTTGCCCGAGCCGACCACGATCGAATCGGCGATGATCCCCTGATTGCTCACCCCTTTGCGCTTGGGGCTCTCGGCCGTCGTGCCGAGAAATACAT
>JAVQWE010000085.1:0-8754 GCA_033579175.1 Phycisphaerales bacterium
GCCTGACGGATCCAGCCGCTGACGTTCCCGGCAAGCCCATGGGCCAGAATCGTCACGCCGGCAGGGTGCAGGCGGTTTTCCAACGTTTCGATCATGCAGAAGGATTCTGAACAGAACGACCGAACAACACCGTATTGCACGTTTCGGGGCCTCTCAGCCCGCCGACGGCTTGACGTTTGCCACCGGCGCGGCGATTCTGCCAATTGACGCTGAATCGGCAAGGAGAGAAACCATCGCCCGCAAATCCTCCGTGAAACCCGCCGACGCGGTCATCGGCGCACGTCAGTTTGCCATCGATGCCGCGCGGCTGGCATCGAACACTCGTTGCCATAGTGTAGTGGTGCTCGACGTGGCCGATCTTTCGCCGGTTACCGATTATTTTGTCATCGCCACGGGCACCAGTGCCCGACAGATGCGCACCGTCGGCGAGCAGATCATCGAGCTGGGGGAAAAGTGCGGCTACCCGGCCTACCACGTGGACGGCTATGACTCTCCCAACTGGCTGCTGGTGGATTTTGTCGACGTGGTGGTGCACGTCTTCGGGGACGAGGCCCGGCGGTATTACGATCTGGACAGCCTCTGGGGTGATGCGCCGAAGGTGGATTTCTGAAATTCCGACCCCGGCTTATTCCGGTCCGATCCGATAATCACCCTCGAGAACGGCACCGGCCCCAACGGCCAGCCGTGGCGCCGTCACATTGCCCCTGATTTCAGCCTCCGGCCCAACCAGCACCGGTCCCCGGCTGACCACCTCGGCCTTCACCTTGCCGCGGACAACCAGCCCCCCGCATTGCAGCCTCTCGGCGACCACGTTGCCCCGCTTCTCGACCGTAATCACACCCAGCGTGTCGATCGCGCGACGGGCTTCGTATTTGCTGATCGTCACATCCTCGACACGCAGAGACTTATGGCAGTGCCGGCAGGTGATCGTGACGGCCTTGCGGCTGATCTCCTGTGGCTGGCGGCAATAGAGGCAGTGGATCGTCTGGCGATCGTCGGGAAGCGAGGCTTTCAGAGCGGAGGCCATGGTCAGAATGGCACGGGTCGGATCCGCAGAATCCCATCCGGAGCAACGGGCGAAGCAATGCCCGCCCGGCTGGCTACCGATTGGCTTCTGCCGGCAGACGCCCGCCCGCGGCGATGCCGGGATTGACGCTCACGCTGATCTTCGGGGGCAGGTTGTTCGAGCCTTTACGGACGGCTTCCGGTCCGACACTGACATGCCCGCTGAAGACCGCCCCTTCCTCCACCACCAGCTTGCTGGCCGACAGATCGCCCTCGTATCGGGCCGACGACTTCAATTCGATCCGGTCGGTGGCGGTCAGATTCCCCTTCACTTCTCCTTCCACCGTGATGTGCCCCGCCTCGACATCGGCCGACATCCGCGCCTCTTTGGCGATATGCAGCCGTCCGGATGTGCTGATTTTGCCTTCGAACTTTCCCTGAAGCCGCAGTCCCTTTTCGAAGGTCAGCTCGCCTTTGAACGACGCGTCGGGACCGATGACCGTCGGATACTCGCCAAGGTTCTCTGCCATGATCGGTGCCTCCTGCACGTGCTGAAAAGAATCGAACCCCTCATTTTCTCCACGACCGCCCGCGGCGATCAATTGCTCGAGAGCGCGAAAAGATCATCCAATCCACGGGCAACTCCCGTCGGACCGCCTTCGCCCGTGCCGCTGAAGCTGGCCGTTTGCCGGAACAGCCCCGCCACTTCGGCCCCGGAGCGGCCCGGCCTGAAGACGGCGGCGGTGGCCCAGTCGTCGCCGGCTCCCCCATATTGCCGGGCCTCAAGGAACGCGCCTTCGGAGTTGTATCGGGCGATGAAGGCGTCATAGCTGGAGTCGCGCCGGGTGTCGTCATCGAAGTCATCGTTGCCCAGAACGCTCAGAAGGCTGTTGGTGGTGTCGGCGGCGCTGCGGGGGGGTTCAAAGTAGATTCTTCCGGCAAACGCTCCACTGAGCAGGATTTCACCATTTGCGGCCACGTCCATCCGGCTGAGATATTCGTAGTCATCCCCTCCGACCGGTTGCACCCATTGCAGGGTGCCCTTCAAGCCGACCTGAGCGAGGAACAGATCGGTGCGCCGACGGCCTTGATTGTCGCTGGCGTTATCAGAATCGAAGGCGTCGCCATCCTGACGGGCGGTGAGCTGCCGCACCCCCGGGCCGGGATCGAGATCGGCCGTTTCGGAGAAGTAACCGGCCAGATACATCCGGCCGGCACCGTCGATGCCGATGGCCTTGCCCCCGTCCACGCCTTCCCCGCCGAAGGTCTTCACATAATCCAGCTTTCCGCGGGGCGAAAGCCGCAGGAGAAACCCATCGACCCGGCTTTCGATCGAAGGAATGATCAGCCTGGATCGGGACGGATCGAAATCGGCGTCGGCGGCGTAGGTGCCGGTGACGTAAACGTTTCCGCGCGCGTCCACAGCGATGCCCTCGCCGCTGTCACGGTCTTGCAGGCGGATGGCCTCGCCGCCGGCGGTGTAAACCCATTGAAGCCGTCCGATCGGCGCCGAATCGGTCTGCCGCAGCTTCACAACAAACAGGTCATCCCGGCCCAAGGCCTGAACCAGCCTGACCCCCGTTTGCGTGGGGTTGAAATCCGCGTCGCGAGTGAAGTATCCGGTCGCGACCACGCCGCCATCCGGTGTCACCGCCAGATCACGCACGGCATCATCAAATCGCCCGCCGAACGTGCTCACCCACGCCAGGGTTCCATCGGAGAGATTGAAGGCGGCCACGAACGCATCGTGATGGTTCCGGGTGGTGGAGACGCGGTTGACGACGCCGTCGGTGGGGTCAAAATCAACCGTCCCCTGAAAACTGCCTCCCAGGTAAATCCGGCTGCCATCGACTTTCAGCGACGTGACATACTCCCCCTGAAAAGTGACTGTCGGCCCGATTCCATTGACAAAGTCGCCGTTGGTGGCGTGGATGGACGAGAACAGCGGCTCATCGTCCACGTCTCCAATCGTTCCCCCGAAGCTCTGCACCCACAGGATCGTTCCGTTTTCCGCCTGTCGCAGGAGGAAAATGTCGCTGTCGCCGGCGGCCGTGCGGGTGGACTGGCTGGCGCTGCTTCCCGTGCTGAAATTGACGGTTCCTCCGAACGTGCCGGCCACGATCCGCCCTCCGTCGGGCAGCGCGGCGACGGCGAAAGCGGCGTCGAACAGCGTGGAGCCGAGCGTCAGGAGATTGCTGGTCAGCAGACGACGGGGTTCGAGCGTCTCCACCCTGGCGGTCGATGGCTTTCGAAAGGGGGTGTGCCGGCCGATCGGTGGTGAGCAAGTCCGTTTGCGTGTCATGGGCGAGCGTCCTTCCTTGCAATCCGGTCGAACCGTCGGGAGCATAGCGTCGATTCCCCGGAAACGCGAGCGCCGCGCTGGCGAGCGTGGAGAATTTCATGTCGCAAAAGTCGGCGGATCTGCAGCGGCTGATCGACTGCGGGGTGATCGCAATCCTCCGCGCGCCGACGACGGAACAGGCGCGTCAGCTCGCGTCGGCCGTGAACGAGGGCGGAATCGTCGGCCTGGAGGTTGCCCTGACCACCCCCGGCGCGGTGCCGCTGATCCGGGAATTATCCGGCACGTTGGGCGATCGCGCCCGGATCGGCGCCGGGACGGTCCTGAATGCGCGACAGGCCCACGAGGCCCTTGAGGCGGGCGCGCGTTTCATCGCGTCGCCGGCATACGATCCGCAGGTGTTGCAGGTGACGTTGCGCGCCGGGATGGTCGCAATCCCCGGTGCTCTCACCCCCGCCGAGATCCTCAACGCCTGGCGGGCCGGAGCGGATCTGGTGCAGGTCTTCCCCAGCGCATCGGTGGGTCCGGCATATTTCCGCGATCTGCTGCGATCGCTCCCGCACCTGCGTCTGATGGCCGTCGGGGGTGTCCGCTTACGGGACGTGGCGGAGTGGATTCGAAGCGGGGCGATGCTCGTGGGGGTGGGGGCCGACCTGGTGCTGGATGGGGCCGTCGAGCGGGGGGATTGGAAGGCAGTCGCTCGCCGGGTGAAGGATTTCGTGACGGCAGTGCAGGCGGCGCGAGCTCAGCCGCCGATCGGATGAGGCAACGACCGACCCCTCGAGTCCGCGGGCGCGGCAGACATGGGCGATTCCGCCTCGGCCAAGGGGGTGGCGCCGCACCGTCCGGTGGATGGCGAGGGGATCGGAGCGCCCGGGCGGGGGGAAATGCGGTCAAAGCGCGTTCGGATCGCGAGATTCTGTGAAGCTGGCAGCAGGGTCGGGCCTGACTGCCCCCCCAGTTTGACGGAAAGGCGTCAATCGACAGGCCGTGTCGATCTCTCCAGAGCCGGATTCCGGAGTTCAACCCCCTCACCGGGCGGCGCGGTTTCGGCGATGCGAAAGGTGCATCCGAACGCCACGAGGATCAACCCCAAGGCTGGAATTACGCTCCAGGCGCCGCGTAAACCCAGCAGCAGACCGAGGTTATAGCTGTTCGGGCTGAGTGCCACTTGCCCGTTCAACAGTCGCAGCATGCTCACTCCCACCGGGTCCCAATGTTGCGGGACCCCTGCTTCGTTGCCCGTGAAATCGGTTTGCACTGCCGTCACCGCCAGCATGTTCGCCACCGACAGAGCGACGAGCAAAGCGGCGATCCGCGGGAACCGCTCGGCCGGTCGACGTACGAACAGCAACAAAAACGGCAAGGCAGGGATGGCAAACCGCGGTCCGACCCCGTGACCCCCGAGCCAGGAGGCATACGTAAGGTAAAACAGCAGGTAAAAGCCAATCACTGTCAGGGCCGTGGCTTCCAGCGCATCAGGCTTGCGTCGAGCCAGCAGGGGCGCCAGCAATGCCAGAGCGAAGATCGGGGAACAGTAAAAAAGCCCGCGCATGCGGTGCCAGGTGATCCAATACAGCCGGCGCCAATCGGGCCAGTTGAAGCGGGGGTCGCCCTGGGCCAGTTCCCGGTCGATGCGAAGTTCGTGGGCATAACTGGGAATCAGCGGTCCCCCGAAGTGCTGCTGGTGATAGGCAAGCAATCCCATCGCTGCCAGCACCGGCCCGGCGGCCAGCATGGCTGCGCGTCGCCAGGAGCGATGAACCCAGAATCCGCCGGCAATGAGAATAACAGCCAGCGGAGCGGCCAGATACTCGCTGATCGTTGCCAGACCCAGCAGCAGGGAGGCTCCGACGGTCCGGGCGGGCGTGGGGGTGGGTGCGGTCATCAGCAGCCACGCCCCCAGCAGCAACGCCATGACGAGCACATGGTTGAAGATCGTTCCGGAAAACGGAAAGACGATTGATCCGAAGGCAAACGCCAGAGCCAGCCGCGCCGCCGAGCGGACCGAGCTACCGAGCCTTCGGAACCAGAGGCAGATCATCCCAGCCGTCGCCGCTCCGGGTAAGGACGAGAGCCAGAGGGTGAGAATCGCCTGATTGAGCCGGTCGACCGCCGGATCATTCGGCGGCAAGCCCACAAACCGTTCAAGGCTACTTACCAACCAGTAGATAGGCGCGCCGATCAGCGCTGCGCCCGGGGGCTTGTTGGAGTAAATCCGTCCATCCACAACCGCTACATCCCCCGTGAGTGCTGCAAACGGAGTGATCTCAAAGGTTCCCCGCTCCACCAGCGATCGGATGGTCGAATAATGGGCGTGATGGGCCCAGCCGTCTCCTTGGAAAAACCAGCCATACACCAGCAGGACCAGACCCACGATCGACAGGGCTGCGAATCGATCTGTTACTGCAACGGGCGGGATGATCACGGGATTCTGCTCGCGGGGGGTTTGCGCGCCTCGTCTGTATCAGCGGCTGGCGAAATAGACCTTGATGTACGAATACAGCAGCGAGATCGCCGCCACGACCACGCTGGCCCACAGTGTGATCTTGATGATGCGGATACGGTTGGCGATTTCCTTGTCCCTCCACTCCGCGAGGCGCCGATCGATCTCATCCAGCTTGCGATCGATTCGCTGCTCGATTTCATCCAGCTTCTGGTTCAGGTATACGTCGGCCGACTTCTTGACCCGGCTGGCCAGCCCGCCCAGCAAGCCGGATTCCTCAATATCCTCGGCGATGGAGGCCGGTCGGGCCGGTGGGGTGGGCGCGGCACCCGGCGGGGACTGCTGGGGGGGCAGGAACTGATACTCGCCTTCGCTCTCGGCTTCCCCGAGCAGGCCGGCGATCAGCTTGCCGACGAACGCGCGCCGACGACGGGCAAATCGGGCAAAGAACCCTTCCTGTCGAAGCAGCATTCTGCGGATGGCTTCGGGGCTCTCCCTGCCGTTGAGTCGGATTCCGCGCATCTGCGCCAGCACGCAAAGCCCGCGCGGACTCAGTCCCTCAAATCGCATCGACTTGATCCGGGCAATCTCCAGAGCCAGTTGTTCCTTGGTGGAATTGACCGGAACCGGTCGCCGACCCCAGCGGACCACGTCCAGCATGGCCTCGCGGTCCATGGCGGCGATCAGCGCCTTGCGTTCCTGCAAAGCCGCCACCAGGTGCTGGCGGGTCTTAAAGGCGCCGGGATCAAGCCCGAATTCCTCAACCAGGTGCTCCAGCTCGTCGCGGGGCAGATCGGCCGGCACGACCATGGGCGCGGCGCCCGGGCGGGAAGGGGCTTCAGTCGGCTTGGGCGGTTCGCTGGACATCGCGCCAGATGCTCTCGATCTGCCAGATGGGGTAATGCGCCCGCCAGATGATCAGGAACAGAATGCACAAGAGCAAGCAGACCAGCAAATCGCCGGCGAAGGCGCGAAACCGCAACCGCACGGCCTGCACCAGAAGATACCGCCGCATCAGGCTCGTGTAGCGGTCGCCGGAGGAAAGGTATACATACCAGCCATACAACGATTGGATCGTGGTGAGCGTGGCGTAGATCGTGGCAATCCAGCCGACGCCAAGGCGGAAGAAGTGAAAAAAGTCAATTTCGGGCATAGCCGGCCCGGCGAAGGGGGGTCATTCGTCCTTGTCGCCCTGACGTTCGGCCTCCGGCCGGCCGCCGAACAACAGTGAGCCGATCCGCACCATGGTGGCGCCTTCGGCGATCGCCAGTTCAAAATCGTTGCTCATTCCCATGGACAGATGCTTCAGAGCGGCCCCCCCGAGCTTGTGCCAACGCATCTCCTCGAAGATTTCCCGGGTTCGGGCAAACGTGCGCTGAATGCGGGTGGTGTCGTCGGTCAGTTCGGCCATGGTCATCAGGCCCATAAGCTGCAGGTTGGGCATGGAGTCGATCTGCTCGGCCAGGTGGACGGCGGCGCCGACAGCCACGCCGCTCTTCTGTGGTTCTTCACTGGCGTTGACCTGCATCAGGACCGGCAGCCGCCTGCCCAGACGGCCACATTGGCAGTCCAGCTCCTCAGCCAGGCGCAGAGAATCCACGGAATGGATCATGGAAACCAACGGCAGCAGAGCCTTGACCTTGTTCCGCTGCAGATGGCCGATCATGTGCCATCGGGCCCGTTCCGGCGGCGGGGGGGCTTCGCCATACTGCGATCGTCGCGAGGCCAGCTCCTGCAATTGCGACGCTCGCTGAGTGAGTTGCTGAACCCGGCTTTCCCCCAGGTCCAGAACCCCAAGCTGCAATACTTCCCGAATCTGTTCCGGCGCGGCGGTCTTGGTTACCGCAATCAGCGTGATTTCGCGGGGATCGCGTCGGGCCTTGATCGCGGCTTCAGCGATGCGATCGCGCACGGCCGCCAGCCGATCGCTCAAAGGGGATTTCCGGGCCACGCGACGAACCTCCTGAACTTCCGTGTTCATGCGGGGGATTATACGCCGCAATGCCGCCAAGGTAAGGATCGTTCCCGGGCAATTTTGTGATTCCACATCGAGGCAGCCGGGTCGCTTTCCCTGGACGAAGACGTTCGGGTTTGCCGGCGGGCTGCGTGGCGCCTCAGCAAGAGGGGCTACGCGGCTGCAAGACGCGCCGCCCCAAGGGCGGCATGAAAATCGTGCAGACCGAAATGAAGTTGCCAGTCGGGCCGGGCGACACGGGTGAGCTGATGATCGCAGGCCGCTTTCAGCTCTCGGGCCAGACGCGCCAGCCGCCAGCCGATTCCGCCGGCCAGAACGACATGATGCGGCCGGTAGATGGCGTGAATGATGCGAATCGCCCGCACCAGCGCCTGAATCGGGACTTCTTCCACGGTTGCCGAGGAAAGAAATCGCTCGGTGGAGCCATACCGTGCAACGAGCGCCGGCACGCCGATGTAGCCCTCCAGCGATCCCCGACCGCCGTCGGGACCGATGCACTCGTGGCCGGCAATCGAGACATCCACCTGCCCGATGTGGCCGGGGGAGGCGCCTTCGATCATCAGGGGCACCCCGTCATCCAGCACCCCCATGCCAACTCCGGTGCCCAGGGCGATACTGACGACTCGGCCCCGCAGGCGCCGGGCCGCGATCACGTCGGTAGCGGTGGCGACGGCATCGTTGACGATTCGCGGCGGTGGAACGCCCGGACCCAGAGCACGTCTGACAATCTCGTCCAGCCCCACACCCATCAGCCCGGGAACGTTGACGCTGAGGGTGATCATGCGCTTTTCCTGATCGAGCAGACCCGGTACGCAGATGCCGGCGCGTTCGGGCATCCCCGGCATCGAGGCCGCGGCCGACTGCAGTGCGGCCACCAGCTGCGCCGTATCCGGGCGGGAATAGAATGGGGATTGAGCGGTCCAAGGCTCCCGGCCGTCTTCGATCAAGGCCAGTTTGGCGCTGGTGCCCCCGATGTCGATGCCGAGTGATCGCATGAGTTCGCGGTTGGCTTCTGGAGCGAGAGGCGCC
>JAVQWE010000086.1:0-8754 GCA_033579175.1 Phycisphaerales bacterium
TGATCAACCCTGTGGGCAGCGACGAAGCGGCCTACACGAACTTCCACCTGCTGACCACCTACACCGTTCGACGACCGGAAGCGCCCCCCGCCGACGCGGTTTTCGGCCCGGAGAGTGAGCTGCGCATGGTCGATCGCGGGCACGCCGCACGGTCGCTGCTGCTGCAATATGCCCTGCCGGCAGAGGTGGCACAGTTCGACCATCCGGCGGTTCGCAATTTCACACCGCTGTTTCGCAGCGTGAGCGACCCACGTGCGCGCCCGGTGATCGACTGGATTGACCGGTCGTTGAAGCTCAACCCCCCTGACCCGCAGGTACGACGCGCTTTCCCCACGACCGACCCTGAAACCGAGCCCTCCACCCAACCCGACGGAAGTGGCTGATGAGGCTTTCTCCCATCACATACCTGCTCGGGTGTCTGATGCTGACGGTCGCGGCGGTCGGCTTTGCTGCGGCAGGCGACTTTCGACGGCGCCTGCGGCTGAAACGCCTGGCCGAAGAAGCCCGGATGCATTTCAGCCCTTCGGATCGCTTCAACCTGGCGGCTGCTGTGGCCGAGCGGTTCCCGGTGGTGGGCGTTGCCGACCCGAAGGTTTCCGACCTGCTCTACTGCCGCCGCGAGCAATGCCAGGGGTACGTGTTTCGGTTCGAATACACCGTGGGGGTGACCGGTCCGAAGTTCCGTCGACGAGTGATCGCGGGATTCGTTGAATCACGGGAGGCCGGGGGCGCTGCCGGAGAGCTGGTCATCGCCCCGCTTGGTCCGTTGGATACGCAATATCGAAACGTAATTTCGAGATTGCGGCTGGACGCACCGGTGAGCCCGGTTCCCGCGTGAAAACGTCCAGCTCTTGCCACTGGGGGAGACTTCCTGTCAGGCCCGTAGCTGAGCGATCCGGGATCAAAGTTTTCGGCCAGCTTCCATTGTTTCCTTAGCGCGAGCTTAACGATTTGTCAGGTCGAGTCGGGGCGCAGCATCGCGCAAGTTCCTGAACAACAAAGGGTTATGCCGGATTTGGCAAACTGTCCCGCGCGGAATCGGGAGCGCAAACGGGGACGATTGTTCCTCGCGGAAGATTGTTTCCCCGGCTCGGAGGATTGTCGATTCTGTTTTCAGAAGGAATCCCGGCGCCGCAGCAGCCCTTGGGGGTGAGGGCCTGTCCAAACGCGATTCAGCCGGCCCCTCTCATTTCACGATACTGCTGAGCTTGAAGATGGGCAGGATGATGCTCATCGCGATGAAGCCGACGATTCCACCCATCACCACGATCATGAGCGGCTCGATCATGGCGGTGACGGCCTTGATCACGTTGCGCAGCTCGCGGGCGTAGAACTCACTGACCTCATCCAGCACTTCCCCAAGCTTGCCCGATTCTTCCCCTGCGCTGATCATCTGCACGACCGAACGGGGAAGCAGCGGCGACCGCTGCAAGGGAAGGCTGATCTTCTTACCCTGTTTGACAGCGCCATACACCGCGCGCCACATCCGCTTGTAGAGCGTGTTGCCGCTCACCTCGGCGGTGATGGCGATGGTGTCCAGCATCGGCACACCGGCGTTGATCAGTTGCCCCATCGTGTGCAGGCCCCGGCTGATGTACAGGGCGCGGAACAGCTTTCTGAACAGCGGCACGGTCAACTTGAGCTTGTCCCACCATAACCGGCCCCAGTCGGTGCGGAGCATCAGGAGGAATCCCCAGAACGCCGCCACCGCGCCAGCCAGCAGAACATACCAGTAGCTGGTCATGAAGGTGCTCAACGCCATCAGCATCTTCGTGGGAGCCGGCAACGCCGATTCCTTGCCCTGGAAGATCACCAGGAACCTCGGCAGCACGAAGGTCAGGAGAAAGATGGTCGTGCCGACGGCCAGCGCGCCGATGATCCCCGGATAGATCATCGCGCCGCGAACCATGCTGACGGTCTCAATCTGCTGCTGAAGATACGCGGCGATTCTGTCCAGCATCCGACTGAACCCCCCCGACAGCTCGGAGGCCTTCACCATGTTGATGTACAGGGGACTGAAGACCTTCGGATAACGCATCAGGGCATCGGAGAAGTTCCGTCCCGATTCAACATCCTTCTTGATCTGTGCCAGGATGGCTTTGAATCTGGGGTTTTCCACCTGATCGTGAATGCCTTCGATGGCCGCACGGATGCTGATGCCCGCGCGGATCATCACCGCCAGTTGGCTGGTGAAATTCAGAACGTCACGGGCGCTGGGTCCGAAGGAAATGCTGACATTCAACAGCGATCGCCGCCGGCCTTTTTCTTCCCCCGGTACGAGGTTGAGGATCAGTTCCCCCCTCTGCCGAAGCATCTGCGCCGCCGCCGCCAGGTTCGGCGCTGCCAGTACCCCGGCGGTTACTTTTCCCGCGCTGTTTCTGGTTTCGTAGCGATACGTCGGCATAAGGGTGTCACCCAAGGCAGCCAGCGTTCAGGCGATGCCCGCGGTGGGCCGCGCCGGGGCGGTTGACCGTCCCGTGACTGCTGTCTTCACGCCGCCAGGGCCCGCTCCAGTTTCTCCGGGTGCGCCGCCTGCGCGATGGCATCCTCACGGCTGATGTAACCGTTGACATACGATTGCTTGATCGAGCTGTCGAGCGTCTGCATGCCGATCGCGCGGCTGGTTTCGATCACGTTGGGAATCTCGAAGATGCGGTTTTCACGGATACAGTTCCGCACGGCGGGCGTGCACAACATGATCTCCAGCGCCGGAATCATTCCCGGCTGATCCTGCCGTTTGAACAGCGTCTGGCTGATCACGGCCTGAAGCGTATTGGCCAGCATCGAGCGGATCTGGTTCTGCTGATCACTGGGGTAGATATCGATGATGCGCTCGATGGTCTGCGGAGCGTTGACCGTATGCAGCGTGCTGAAGACCAGATGTCCGGTCTCGGCGGCAGTGATGGCGGCGCTGGTGGTCTCCAGGTCGCGCATTTCGCCGACGAGAATGACATCGGGATCCTGTCGCAGGGCATGCCGCAGGCCGCTGGCAAAGGTCGGCACGTCGGTGCCGATCTCGCGCTGTTCAATGCAGCATTTGACGGACTGAAACGCGTACTCGATCGGATCCTCAATGGTGATGATGTGCCCGGATTCGCGCCGGTTGATGGCATCGATCATTGCTGCCAGCGTCGTGGATTTCCCGGAGCCGGTCGGTCCGGTCACCAGCACCAGCCCGCGCGGCAGATACGTGAGCTTGTGGACGATTTCAGGAAGGAACAGCTCCTCGATCCGGCGCACCTTGTCATTGATGGTGCGAATCGCCAACGCAATCGTGCCGCGCTGGAAGTGCGCATTGACGCGGAAGCGGGCCACACCGGCCAGCTCGTAGGAGAAGTCCGCGTCGCGCAGCTCCTCGAAGTGTTTCCAGCGGTGCTCCGGGAGCATCTCGCGCAGCAGCCGCTCGACGCCTTCGCTGGTCATCACCGGATAATCCGTGGGAGTGATGATGGTGTTCACGCGGATCAACGGGGGCATACCCACGTTGATGTGAACGTCAGATGCCTTGTTCTGTACCGCGGTACGGAGAATGTCATGCAGCAGACTCATAAGTTCCGGGCGCGCCGGCCGCCGGTTCAGGAGGCCGGATGCGCCTGCTCAAGGCCCGGGGGGGTTGCATTCCCCGCCGGGTCGCCTGTCGTTCCTGCCAGGGTCCTGCGGACGCTTTCATAGACCACTTTCGGTCACCCGCAATATTTCATCGACCGTAGTCAGGCCCTTCTGGACCTTGGCAAAACCATCCTCGCGCAGGGTAATCAGCCCGCGCTCGCGGCAGACCTTCCGCAGATTTGTCACATCCGGATTAGTCGTCACAAGGTCGCGCAGGCTGTCATCCATGACCAGCAGCTCATAAATCCCCAGCCGGCCGGAATAGCCGGTTTTTCGACACCTGTCGCACCCCCTCCCGCGGAAGGATCTGTCCTCCAGGAAGCCCTGCAGCGCCAGGAATTCCCGCATTTCTGCGCTTGGCTGATACTCCTCCTTGCAATGCGGGCAGATCTTCCGCACCAGTCGCTGCGCAAGGATGGCATTGACGGCCGAGCTGATCAGGTATGGCTCGACCCCGATGTTGATCAGCCGGGTGATGGAACTGGGGGCGTCGTTGGTGTGCAGGGTGCTGAGCACGAGGTGGCCGGTGAGCGATGCCTGCACGGCGATATTGGCGGTCTCCGGATCGCGGATCTCACCGAGCATGATCACGTCCGGATCCTGCCGGAGCAGCGACCGCAAGGCCGCAGCGAAGGTCATTCCGATCTTCTCATGCACCTGCACCTGGTTGGCCTGGGGCAGGTGATACTCGATCGGATCTTCCACGGTGGCAATGTTGAGCTTGTTGCCGTCCATCTGACGCAGCGAAGAATAGAGCGTTGTCGTTTTGCCGGAACCGGTGGGGCCGGTCACCAGCAGGATGCCATGCGGCTGATCGATCTGCCTTTTCCAGATGGTCAGGGCATCCTCGCTGAATCCCAGATCCTCCAGTTGCACGTTGATGGATCGATTGTCGAGGATGCGCATCACGACCTTTTCGCCGGCCACGGTGGGCAGCGTGGAAAGCCGAAGGTCGATCTTGCGATTGTGCACGACCGCACGAATCCGGCCGTCCTGTGGCAGCCGGCGCTCGGAGATGTCCAGATTCGACATGATCTTGAGGCGCGACACGATCGCCGGGTGCATTGAATACGGAGGGTTCATGGCCTCAAAGAGCACTCCGTCGATCCGATAGCGGATTTTCAGCGCCTTTTCCTTCGGCTCGATATGGATGTCGCTGGCCCCCTGTTTGATGGCGTCAAAGATCAGATAGTTGACGAACCGGATGATCGGTGATTCGCTTCCAAGCTTTTCAAGGTCGGTGACATCGTCCTTTTCCTCCTTGACGACCTGAATGTCGTCATCCGCCATGTCCTTGATGATTTCATCAACCCGGATATCGCTGGTTCCGCTCGTGAGCTGCTCAACGATGCGGTTGATATCCGCCGAGCTGACCACAACCTGCCGGATTTCCCGACGCGTTTTTCTCCGGATTTCGTCGAGCAGGAAGACGTTGGTTGGATCGACCATGCCGATCACCAGCGTCTTGTCTTCCAGACGCATCGGCAGCACCAGGTGCCTGCGGATGTAATCCACCGGCAGCAGTTCAAACGCCGATTGTTCGATCCGGGATCTTTCGGGGACCTCAAACGGAAGTCCAAGGGTCTCGGCCAGCGCCGAGAGCACCTGCGCCTCGGTCGCCGCATTCATCGTGAGCAGAATCTGGGCCAGGGTTTTTCCGGGCGTCTGCTGCTGGACACTTCGAGCCTGTGCCAGTTGCTCTTCGGTGATCTGACCTCGTTCCAGCAGCAGCGACTCAACGCTGCGCCGGGTCGTGTGCGGTTCGGGTGACCAGAGCGCTTCCGGTTCTCCCTCACCCGCGCCGGCTGGGCCGTCATCGCCCTGGACAGGCACCTTGGTCATGACGGCACTGGGGCCGTCGGAGGATGATCTGCGGCCAAACATGATCGATCGCGGCTTCAGTTCTGCATCCTCAGCTCGAACCGGTAGGGCCCGTTCCGGACAATCACGGCATCCGAAGCGATCTTCTCCAGGGTAAAGCCCTCAACCGTCTGGCCTTCTTTCACGAGGGTATTGTTGATCATGCACGCCCGCTGACTGCCGCCTGACATGACCGACTGAAGCTGAAGCCCCTGCACGGCCTTGAGGATCGCCTGTCGCTCCTCTTCCCTGCGACGTTTAGCGGCAAGATCACTGGTCGGCGCACTGGCCGGCTGCTCGCTCTGTTTGCGGAACGGGTTGGTTCGCAACTCCGTCAGAGGAACCTGGGTCGTGCTTGGATACTCCAGAAACCGTTTGACGACCTGTTCGGTCTCGCGCAACGCCTTTTCCATCAGCCGGATGCTTCCATCACCACCGGAAAGGAAACTGTTGATCGTCTTGCTGGCTTCCTGTGTCTCACCCGCCACGGCCGGCTTCGGACCGGTGCGAAGGTGCATGGTGTACAGCCCCCCACCGCCCAGCACCACCAGGAGAATCAACACGAGTGTCGATCGATTCAGTGGCGGTTTGTGCTCATCGGCTGAAATAAATTCGCTGTGGCCGTCGGCAAGGACCGCATTCAGGTCGTCGCCGTCACCTGTGGCTTCTGATTGAAACTGTTGGCTGCTCTCTTCCGTTTGCATGGCTGTCTCCCAGAGGCGTCACCGGGCCGCCGAGACGACCGATGGATCAGGCTCAAAGAAGATGCTCAGGGTCATGTTGGCGGTCATCTCACCGTCGCGTTCGTCGATTTTCTGCAGGTTCATATGAGTCAGACGCGTGATTCGCGGCAGTTTTTCCAGTTGCAGCAGGAACGAGTAGAAGCCGTTGAAGTCGCCGGAAAGGTTCATCTGGATGGGCAGCTCGCTGTAACCGGCCGAACGCTCTGCCTTCATGGTCTTGACCGTCCGGGTGGTGAGTGAATTGGCCTCCGCCATCTGCCAGACTTCCTTGAGGATCTTGTCGATTTCCTGCTCCTGCGGCAGTTTGCTCTCGAAGAACTCGATCGCCTTCTGAAGCTCGTCGATTTTCTTTCCCAGATCCTCGATCCCCGCCGTTGCCTGTCGCAGATTCAGCAGTGCCTTCCGCTTGCTTTCCACATCCGCCCGCAAGGCATCGCGCTTGAGGTTGCTTTTCTGAAAGACCAGGAAATAGCTGCTGCCGAGCAGCCCCAGCATGGCCAGAACAAACACCAGTTCGCGGATTCCGAATCGCATGTTATTGGCCCTCCAGTTCCACCGCCGCCGTGCGCGTCAGCAGCCTGACCTGCGAAACATCGACATCGGGCATCAGGGTCAGCTCGATCTGAAACTTCCGGAGCGTTCGACCGTCGCGTTCGAACTGATCGCTGATGATGAGATTGACATCGCGAAACAGTGGCGAGCGGTTCAGCCGGCTGATGTACTGAGCCACCTGAACATCGGTTTCAGCCATCCCGGTGAGCTTCATGTTCACGTCGTAGACGCGGGGTTGCAGGCCCGGATCTTCCTTCTTTTCCTCTTCGCGTCTGGCTCTGCGCTGTTCGAACGCGGTCTTGGCCGGGGGAGGGGCGACGATCCGACGTTTGGATTCCAGCGTGAAATCGATCAACGAGACCCCCGCGGGAAGCGCGTTGGTCAGTTCGGCCAGCAGGAAGGTGCGGGGGACCTTTTCCAGCAGCGAGGCCGTCAGCTCAGCCTGTTGTGCCATCTGACGCTGCTTTTCCTGCATCCGTTGCACCTGCTGAATGCGCCGCGCGGCCTCAGCATATTCGCGCTCGACGGCGGCGTGCTCGGCCTCAATCTGCCGGACGGCGCGCTCGCTGATCGTGAACGCGGCCCCGATCGCCACCATCACCACGACGAAAAGTCCGGCACAGATCAGATTGCTGCGCCGCTGGGCCTTGCGCTCCAGGTAATCTTCGGGAAGGAATGACAGCTGGTTGGATACGTTCATGCAGCACCTCGCCGTTCCCGGCGCTCGCCAGGTTCCGTCGCGACGGCCGCCGGACCCATGCTCAAGCCCAGGGCCACGACCCAGGCGGGTTGGGGCTGGCGGCGGTCGATTCCGCTTTCGATTCCCACCTCCGACACTCTGGCCATCCGCATCAGCGGGTCACCGATCTGTGCCGCAAGCTGCATCTGTCGGGCAATCTGCTGGCACATCCACCGCTGCCTTGCTTCTCCACCGACGAAAATCAGCTTTTCCACGGGCCGGTTGGGGAACGTCGCCTCGTGATACCGCCGGCAGAGGTTCAGTTCCTCGATCAGTCGTGAAAGCGGTTCGAGGCAGGCCTGTTCCAGCAGACTCCGCTCACCGCTTGACGGCGGCGACGATGCGCCAACCGCCGCCGACAGCAGTGCAAACGACTGTTCCGGTCCCGGCGGCTCGACACCGTGAGCCTCCCGTCGCTCTTCCCGTCCCATCGCCGCCGAACCCTGAATCCTCAGCAGCTTGGCCTGCTCGAAGCCGACTCCCGCTGCCGTCGCGACCGCGCGGGTGAAGTGATCGCCCCCGATCGGGATGATCCGCGCAAAGAGAATCTCACGGCCGCGGGCAATCACGGCCCGTGTTGCCACTGCCCCGATGTCCACATAGCAGGTGACGGCTTCACGATCGGTCTTGCGACGATAGAGGTGGGAAAAGCAGTCGATCAGCGCCACGGGCTCGACATTCAGACCCGTGACATCGAGGCGCGCCCGTCCTGCCGCATCGAGAAACTGATTGACCAGCTCGCGCGGCGCCGCCATGACGATCACTTCGCTGCGCGGTTCCTGATCGCAGAATACATCCCCCGCCACGACATGGCGCATGAGACAGTGGCTGGGGTCAACCGGCAGCTTGCCGCGCGCTTCGAAAGAGAGCGTCTTGCGGATCGTCTCCTCATCGGCACGGGGCATCCGCAGATGCTGGATGAACATCGAGGCCGCCGGCAGCGAAAGCACCGCCTGGCGCCCCCGAAATCCTCCCTGGGAGAGCAGATCGCGTGCGGCCTCGGAAAACCACGCAAGCCGTGCCGTCCCCGAATGGCGTACATGCGACGGCACGTCGCAACTGGCGGCGGCGATCAGGCGATGCTCGCCATTGGTCACCGCCACCTGGGCCATTCGCAGGGCATCGCTGCCGAAATCGACGCCAATGGGGTTGGCCTTCGGCGCCAGCCAGTTCTGCATCAGCTTCAGCATCAATCCCTCTCCACGAACTCGCGGCTTTCTGATCTACGATTGCGATCGCTGGCGGGCAAAA
>JAVQWE010000087.1:0-8740 GCA_033579175.1 Phycisphaerales bacterium
AAGAAGGGGGGACTGACATGATGGTGTCAGTGGGATCAACCGGCTTGGTGGCAGGCGGGTGGGTTGACTCCTCAAACCGTTGTTTCAGCTCCGAGCGAGTCAGCCGGACCGAAGCGGCGTAGATGGCTTCCACTCCGGTTGCATCCCCATGGAAGTAGAGAGTCTGGCCGTCTGGCGACCAGGCGATACCCCCGTGGCGCGCCGGAGGTTCGGTCACGCGGCGCGCCGGGCTTTTGGCTTCGGTGCCCCGGACATACACCTGTCCATATGCCACCACCGCCAGAGCCTTCCCGTCGGGGCTGAGGGCTGCCTCGGAAACCGTCCGATCCACCGACTTGAGCTCGATCCGATCGCCCGCATCTTCCGGCGCCTGGATGTCGATGGCGGCCGGTCCCTCCTCCGGACGGGCCAGATCCAGCCGGAAGAGCCGGTCCCACAAGGCAAAGACCAGCGTGGAGCCATCGGCGGAGATGTCGAAGTCCTCCACGTCGGTGGCGGTGAAATGCGTCAGCTTGCGGGCCTGTGATTCGGGCTGGTCGATCGATAGACGGTAGAGATTGACGGTGTTGTCCTGACGATCAGAGGCGAAGACAAACCAGCGATTGTCAATCCATTTGGCACGGCCGTCGTTGCCGTTCCAGGTGGTGAGCTGTCGATAGGTTTTTGTCGCGCGATCGTAGAGCCACACATCCCGCGCGTCCGGCCCGCGATAGCCCCGTCGCGACCACGTAGCGGCCCCTCGAGTGAACAGGATTTTCGAGCCATCCGGGCTGATCGAAGGCGTGCTTCCGAAGGCGTCGAACAGGCGCCGCGGTTCGCCCCCTCCCAGTCCGATGACATAGGAACGCGAACCGGGGTATTCGTGGTGCTCCAATCGCCCGGAGAACGTCACCACCGGCTGCCCGTCGTCGATGGCGAAGCTCCAGAGAGCGACAAGCCGGTCCGTGGCAAGCAGATGCCGCAGGTTAGCGCCATCCGCATCCATCAGGTGAATGTTGAAATACCCCGTGCGGTTGCTCATGA
The DNA here is from genome assembly GCA_033579175.1 of Phycisphaerales bacterium. GTDB lineage: Bacteria > Planctomycetota > Phycisphaerae > Tepidisphaerales > Tepidisphaeraceae > JAVQWE01. The sequence continues at coordinate 1,024 of JAVQWE010000087.1, forward strand.
ACGCGATCTGCCTGCCGTCGCGGCTGAAAGCGCTTTGCAGGTCGTCGGCCTTGTGACTGGTGAGCCTGCGGGCCTCTCCGCCGGCGGTGGGGACCTTCCAGAGGTCGCCACGCCAGGAAAACACGACGGTTTTCCCATCGGGAGAGACCGACGGAAACCGTGGCAGCGATACGTTGTTGCCGGCCGGGACCCGCGGCACCAGCGGGCCGCACAGGCAGCACAGAACCGGGATGCAGACGATCGGCAATCGACTCATGCAGCCGTCCTTCAGTTCAAGGGAAATCCCAAATCAAGCCGCGCGATGGTAAGTTGCCCCGCGCACGATGCAAGAATCGGAGGATGATCCGCTCTCCCCTCGTCGGCTGCCGACGCAAGCACCTCAGGCCAAAGCGCAAGCGCCTGCGGCGGGAGCGCCAGGCACAAGAGGCATCGCGGGGGCACTGGTGGTGCTGGTGGTGGTGCACGCCGGGCTGGGGGTCTGGTCGGCGGTGCGGAACTCGGTGACGATCGACGAATATGCCCATGTCGCTGCCGGCGCCGCCTACTGGCGCTGGGGTGAATGGTCGATCTACAATGCCAGTCCCCCGTTGTTGCGGTTGTGGGCCACTTGGCCGGTGTTTCTGCTCGGGGGAAACGCGCCCGACCCTGAGCCGTTTCTGTCCGCACCAGCCAAGGATCGCTACTGGAGCTACGCCGACGCCTTCGCCGAGTCCAACCGCTCGAATTACCCTCGGCTGATCGTGGCCTGCCGGGTTCCGATGATTGCGCTTTCCTGCGCGGGTCTGGTGCTGGTGTACGCGATTTCCTGCCGGTTATACGGGTCGCGAGCCGGGTTGGCGTCGGCCGGGCTTTACGCGTTCTGCCCCAACCTGTTGGCGCACGGGAGCCTTGCGGGGACGGATTCGGGCACGTCGGTACTGCTGCTGGCGGCCGGCTGGGCGTGGATCCGCTTTTGTCAGGAGCCGACGCCATCGCAGGTGGTGGGGGCGCTGATGGCCGGGGCGGGGGCGATGTTGTGTAAGTTCAGTGCCATTCTGCTTTTACCGCTACTTGTGGTGTTGGGGGGATTGGCCGTGGCGGCCGAGCCTCGGCGCATCCGATCGATCGCGACGGGCTTTGCGATCGTGGTCTTGGGCATGCTGCTGGTGGTGAATCTGGTGTACGGATATCACGGGAGCCTTCGTCCGCTCGGGAGCTTTGTTTTCGATTCGGCGACGATGCAACGGGTGCAGTCGCACCTGCCGGCATGGCTGCCTGTTCCCCTGCCGCGCGACTTTGTCGAGGGCTTTGATGCCGCAAAATGGGAGCTGGAACAACCGTTCCAAGGCTTCCTGCTGGGGCAAACGTACGTCGGGGTGCGATGGGGATACTATCCGCTGGCGGCGCTGGTGAAGCTGCCCATCGGCGGGTTGGCGATCGCAACTGTGGCATTCCTCACCCTTTGGGTGGGCCCGAACCGGCTGCGCCGAATCAACGCTGAGGCGATGCTCCTGGTGTTCGTAACTCTCTTGTCTGCAGGCATTTGCATCGCGGCAACCGTGAACATCGGTTTTCGATACCTCTTGCCGGCACTCCCGATCGGCTACGTGCTGGCAGGCAGGGTGATCGGAGCCACGGCGGGGGCTGGGGCGGGGGTCTGGGTGAGCCGTGGGGGGCTCGGGCTGATCGTGCTCGGGGCGGTGGAATCGGTCGCGGTGGCCCCGCGGTTTCTCACCTTCTTCAACGTTGCCGCCGGAGGGCCGGTTTCCGGGCAGCGGGTGGTCAACGATTCCAACTGTGACTGGGGCCAAGGGCTGATCGAACTTCGGGAATGGATGAGCCGAAACCGCGTGGACCGCGTCCTGCTGGCCTATTTCGGGCGCGTCGATCCGACGATCTACGGCGTCCGTTATGAATCGATTGATGCACCGGGTGACGACCGGTATCTCGTTGTCAGCAGTTATTTTCGCACCGGCTTGGCCTATCGGGCACCTACCCCGCGGGGGAGGATGGTGCTGCGGCTGCCACGCGTGATGCTCGACGCGTTGCAACAGGTTCCCCCGTCTGCCATCGTGGGCAACGTGCTGTTCGTGTACGAGCAGCGCCAGGTTGTAGAGGCGATTCGTCGGCTCCAAGCCGCGACGCAGGGGTCGAACGTGCCGTGAAACCTCTTGCGCCAACCATGGTTTTCCGGCAGGGCGGGCCGAACGATGCTTCAGCATTGCTTGAGCTGAGCCGTCGAACCGTCATCGACACCTTCGCCCACCTGAACAATCCGGCAAATTTTGCGCGGTTTCTGGACGAGCATTACCGGCTGGATCGGGTGCAGTCGGACCTTGTTGATCCGCACGTTACGATCTTTCTCGGGGAGGTCGAAGGGGTGCCCGGTGCCTATTCCAAGCTCGCGAGCGGGCCGGTGCCCGAATGCGTTGGCGACCCCGAAGCGATGCAGATCGTCCGCTTTTACGTGGACAAGCCCTATCTCGGAACAGGCGTGGCCGGTCAGATGATGCGGTTGTGCCTCGATCATGCCCGAAGATGCGGTCGGCAGACGGTGTTTCTGGGAGTCTGGGAACACAACGCCCGCGCCATCCGGTTTTATCAGAAATGGGGGTTCATCCGCTGCGGACAAGGGCTGTTCAGGGTAGGCGAGGATGAACAGACCGACTGGTGGATGGTTCGGTCTCTCGAAAGGTAGCTCTTGCAAATCGCTCGGGGGTCAGGGATCAGGCGGCCAGCTCTTGGCGCAACGCCAAGGCCAAGCGGTCGATTTCCTGCTCGGTGTTGAACCAGCCGGTGCTGATGCGAAGGAAGGTTCGTCCGTCGGCGTGGGTGACGGGGCATTCGATTCGGTGGTGTTCCCAGAGACGGCGTTGGAGGCGTGCCGCCGGGGTGTCGGCCGGGCTGGCCAGGAACCCGCCCGGTTGCTGAAACGGCTCAGGCAGGAGGATGGCCGTCAGGTTGCCGACGAGCCGAGCATCGTCGGGCGAGAACGGACGTAAGTTGAGTTCCCGCAAGTGGTTGCGCAAACGGGTGGTCAGATGGCGCACCCGTGCCCGGATCGCAGAATCGCCGCCGATGGACTGTCGGAATCCAATCACTTCCGGCAGGACCATTTGAGGCGTGCGATCTGCCGTGCCGTGGAATTCCAGATCATACTGCCATCTGCTGGTGCCGGGGAACGCCTCGTCGTCCGCCTGATGGGGCAGATAGCCGTGTCCCCAACTGCTGATGATCGATCGTGTGGCACGTTTCTGTCGAGCCGACACATGCAGAAAACCGACGCTGGCAGGGGCCATCATCCACTTGTGGCCATTGGCGCAATAAAAGTCGGCGTCGATCTCGCGGAGATTCACCTCGATCTGTCCGGGAGCATGGGCACCGTCGATCACGCTGATCCAGCCGTGCTGGCGGGCCATGCGGCATAATTCGACGGCCGGGAAAATCAGCCCCGTGGGGCTGCTGACGTGGCTGAAAAACAGCAGTCGGGTGGAATCGGAGGCGGCAGCGGCAAAGGCATCGAGAATCTGACGGGGCTGCTCGATCTGCTTCGGGAAGGCAGCCTCCCGGACCGTCCAGCCGCGTTGCGCGGCCAGCCGCTTCCAGAGCAGGAGCATCGAACCGTATTCATACGGGCTGGTGAGAATCTCGGCTCCAGGGGGCAGCTCGAGCGATTGCGCGGCGATGTTGATCGCCACCGTGACATTTTCCACCAGAGCAAGATTGCGCGGGTCGCCCGAGAGATAGCCCGCCAGTGCTTCGCGGCTCTGTTGCAGCATCGGCCAGGCGTCGCGCCACTGAAACTCAGTGGGAGAGGCGGCCTGACGCCGGCGCAACTCGCTGACCCGCTCAAACACCGGCTGCGGGGTCGGAGAGCAGGTTCCGGCGTTGAGCTGGATGACGGTGGGATCGAGGATCACGCGGGCACGGCGGTCGGCCCAGGCGGCGTCGGAAACATCCATCGGCCCGATTATTTTCCGGCCATGGGCAGGGTGCAATCGCACCGTCGCGCAGGAAGTTCGCGGGCGAGTGGGAAGATTCTGGTAAAATGGTCGCATGGTTCCTGCCGACCGCACCCTGCCGGACCTTTCCCGTTGCCCGACGATCGATCAGATCGGGGTGGAAGAGCGCGTCGAACGCCTGATGCGCCGCAGCATCAAGAAATCGAGCAAGGTTCACGCCCTCAAGCTGGCCTTGAGCATGATCGACCTGACGACGCTCGAAGGCGCCGATACCCCCGGCAAGGTGCGGCAACTGTGTTACAAGGCGGCGCACCTCGCTGACAACCTGCCCGATGTGCCGCATGTGGCGGCGGTGTGTGTGTATCCAACGCTGGTACCGGTGGCCAAGGCAGCTCTGACGGGCACGGGGATTCGCGTGGCGGCCGTGGCGACGGGTTTTCCATCCGGTCAGTATGAGATTGCCGATCGGATCAACGACACCCGCCACGCCGTCGAGGCCGGAGCCGACGAGATCGACATGGTCATCAGCCGCGGGCGGTTCCTGGCCGGGGATTATGCGTATGTCTTCGACGAAATCGCCGCGGTGAAGGAAGCCTGCGGGTCGGCGCATCTGAAGGTGATCCTCGAGACCGGCGAGTTGGGCACGCTGGACAACGTCCGCCGCGCCAGCGACCTGGCCATGCATGCTGGCGCCGACTTCATCAAGACCAGCACGGGAAAGGTTCAACCCGCCGCCACGTTGCCGGTGACGCTGGTGATGCTTGAAGCCATCCGCGATTTTTATTACGCCACCGGCCGAAAGATCGGCATGAAGCCCGCCGGCGGGATCAGCACCGCCAAGACCGCGATACAGTACCTGGTGGTCCTGCGCGAGACACTCGGGGAGGACTGGCTCACGCCTGAGCTGTTCCGGATCGGCGCCAGCCGACTGGCCAACGACATCCTGATGCAACTGGCCAAGGAAATGACCGGGTCGTATCAGTCTCTGGATTACTTTTCCAAGGACTGAGCATCCGCTGGACGGGTTTCCTGCGGCTGCGGGGTTGTCCGGGGGCTTTTCGGCGGATCATCGAGGGGACTGACGCTCCAACGACATTTCTGCTGATCGACGGGACTGACATTTCCGAAACGCGGTCCACGGCGCTGGTCTGACCTTGGGGATAGGTGCCGGAGGCCCGCGGCTCGCGGGACGCAGGTTCCGATTCTTTGGGCTCTGTAAATCTGCACAGGGCAGATAACTTGGGGGGCTTGGATAAAAACGGCAGCTTTGTTAGGTGCGCAAATGACTTCGCTTGAAGTCATAGCCGGCGTAAGCCATTGTCAGACAGAATGTTACAGCCGTCAATCGCAAGAAATTGCAAAATGTTCCGCGCGGAACATTCGGCCGGGGGCTTTGCAGTTCCGAAGAGGGTGAACCCCTGCATCGCCAACTGTCCAGGACTGTCCGAGCCCGGGGTGGGGCCCGCGGCCAGTCTGGGATTCCCGATCGGGGGTTTGGAGTGGGGATCAATGTTCCGCGCAGAACAATTCCGCGCCGGGCAATCGGCCGGTGCGGGGACGACCGGCCCACTCGATCGCCCTTGGGCGCCCCCGCGGCTGTCCGATCCCGGGTGACTCTTGGCAGGAATCGCTGGCGCATCGGTTCTGAGGCAACGGCAAGCAGGCACCTCAATCCCCACAGGACTGGAGTTTTTGCTATCGATCTTCGCCCCACCTTGCGGGTATAGTGGTGCGTTCGTGCGGCTCGACTGATTTGTCTGCGCGGTGACGCAACGGGAGAGGCGATGTTGATCAAGCGATGTTCGGCGGCGGGGGTGGTTCTGGCGGTTTCGGCAACGGGGGCGTGGGCGTGCGACTTTTTCCATGGTGAAGCCGGTGGGGAATTCGGGAAGCATTCCAACACGCTCGGGGATGGAGGTCTGACCTCACCCAATGCGATCGCCCACACCGGGCGGTACAACATCACGTTGCTCTCTCATCTGACGTTGCCGCAACTGGGCGGGGGTACGGGTTCAAGCCTGTGGGGGTGGGTTGATCCGGTCACCAATCGTGAGTATGCGATCTTCGGTCGTTCGACGGGCACCTCATTTGTCGATGTGACGGACCCGTACAACCCGCGGATCGTGGGCACGCTGCCGCGCATCGCCAACACCTCGGCAACGAGCTGGCGGGAACCGAAGGTCATCGGCAACTACGTGTACATCGGGGTCGATGGTGCCACCGCGGGAATTCAGGTCATGGACCTCACCAAGCTTCGCAACATGGGTGGAACCCCCGGGGCCACTCTCACCGCCGACGCGATTTACGGCTATGCCGGCTCCGGGAGCACCTCGGGGCTGCTCACCCGTGCCCACACGTTGGCCATCGAGACCATGGGCGGTTACAGCAACACGCCGTTCCTGTTCGTCGCAGGCTCGAACCTGCAGAACGGGGGCATCCACGCCATCAACGTCAGCAACCCGCTGGCTCCGACGTTTGCCGGGGGTTTCGCCGCCGACGGCTACACCCATGAAATGCAGGTGGTGAATTATCAGGGACCCGACGTGACGCACCGCGGCCGGCAGATTGCCTTTGCGTACAACGTGGACACGCTGACCGTCGTGGATGTCACCAACAAATCGGCCATGACCATGCTGGGACGCACGGTCCAGCCGATGCGACCGGGCCCGGCCGAGGCGCGCTACGTGCATCAGGGGTGGCTCACACCGGATCAGAAGTATGTCATTTCCAACGACGAGCTGGACGAGCGCCCCAGCGACGGGGGCACGCGCCCCACGCGCACCCACCTGTGGGATGTGCGCGACCTGGATAACCCCGTTTACAAAGGCGCGTTCACCCACTCAGGAGTGAACGTCGATCACAACCTTTACATCGTGGGGAATTTTGTCTTTCAGTCCAATTACACCCACGGCTTGCGTGTCTTCCGGATTGGCAATCTGGAAGATTCCGACCCGCAGGCGTGGCTTGAGCCGATCGCCGGCTTCGACACCTACCCGGCCAATGACGGCAACAGCTTCAACGGGCTGTGGAATAATTTCCCGTTCTTTCCTTCAGGGAACATCGCGCTGGCCGACATCAACGGGGGATTGATGATGGTGCGTCTGAGCGAGACACGCCAGATCAGCCCGTCGGGTGAATTGAGGTCCTCCGGTCTGTCGCTGCATGAGCAACTGGTGGCCTACAACCGGGCCGCGTATGAGGCCTATCGGGCGACGCTGCCCGAGCCGGCCGCTGCAGCGGGGCTGGCGATCGCGGGGCTGGCGCTTGCCCGACGGAGGTCGGGTCGTCGGGCGCGGCCTGGGTGATCGGGCAACATCCGCCTTACCCGCAAGAAGCAGATCGCCTTGCCGTTCCGTGATTGACAGCAGTCAGGAGCGATACAGGATTTCCGCCGCACGTAGCGTGTTCTTCAGGAGCATGGCGACGGTCATGGGTCCGACTCCGCCGGGGACGGGAGACAGATGCCCTGCGACGTGTCTGACGGCATCGAACTGCACATCGCCCACGGTGCGGGTGGAACCATCGGGCTGCCGCACGCGGTTGATGCCCACGTCGATCACCACGGCCCCGGGCTGCACGTGCTCTGCCCCGATCAGGCCGGGTTTTCCGACGGCCACGACCAGCACGTCGGCGCGACGGGTGTGCGCCGGAAGGTCGCGGGTGCCGATATGACAGAGTGTGGGTGTGGCGCCTTCCCCCAAGAGCAGCAGAGCGATCGGCTTGCCGGCGATCTCGCTGGCGCCCACGACGACCGCTTCCTTCCCGTAGAGGTTGAT
>JAVQWE010000088.1:0-8663 GCA_033579175.1 Phycisphaerales bacterium
CTTGGATCTGGACGAAGTTCAGATCTGGGACCTCCTTGAGGCCTTCACGCGCGTGATGCGGGAGATCGGATTCCGACGTCCGAAATACCATGAGGTTGAGTACGATGAGACTCCGATCGAGCTGCACGCGGCCGACATTGAAGACCGACTGCGACGCGAGGGGCGAATTACGTTCCGCTCGTTGCTGGAAGGCCGCCGCAGCCGCAGCGAGATGATCGGCGTGTTTCTGGCGCTTCTGGAACTGATCCGCGAAAAAAAGGTGCTGGCCCATCAGAATGAGTCCAGCGGCGAGATCGAGATGGAAGCCGCGCCCGAATCTCATCGACGGACGTTCGCTCACGCCTCGCTGCACCTGGCGAATCCGACCCCGGACCCCGCTCCCGACTCTCGCATCGAAACATCGGGCGACCCCGGAGATGCCCATGCGCCGGCCTGAAACGTGTCCTGCGGCGGCAGCCGGGTTGCTGTCCGAAGGGAGCAGCGGGCAGAGCGATGACCTGCCAGAGGCGCAGGGACACAGGCCTCGGTTCGTACTCGAGCGAACCTGCGTCTGCCGCCGGCGTAGAGTCTGATCCGAAGCATGCTGATCCGACCCGCAATCATTCAGGACGTTCCGGCGATTCAGTCGATCGTCAACAGTCACGCCGAGCTGGGGCGGATGTTGTTCAAGAGTCTTGCCCAGCTTTACGAGTCGCTGCGTGACTTTGCCGTCTGCGAGATCGACGGTCGGGTGGTTGGCTGCGTGGGGCTGGCGATCATCTGGGCTGATCTGGCCGAAGTGCGATCCCTGGCGGTAGCGCCGGGAATGCAGGGTCGCGGCATCGGGCGCAAGCTGGTCGAGTGGTGCATCGACGAAGCCCGCCGGCTTCAGATTCGAAAACTGATGGCACTGACCTATGAAAAAGCGTTCTTTGAGAAGCTCGGTTTCGTTGAAGTGGAAAAGGACACGCTGCCCCTGAAGGTGTGGAGCGATTGCGTCCGCTGCCCGAAACGTCACGGATGCGATGAGATCGCGATGGTTCGTGAACTTCCCGAAGTTGCCCCCGCCCCTGCCCCGCCGCCCGCGCCCACGCCTAAGGGCGTGAGCATTCCCGTACTGCCCGAGATCGATGATTGAGGCCGTCGCCCACGCATGGAGCCGGATGCGCCGCCGTCAGCAGGACAGCCGATTGAGTACCCCGATCACCCGTTCGATCTCGCGTCGTGCACGCGCTGCGCAGGGAGGATCAAGCGACAGCGCCGCAAGAGCCTGCCGGCTCACTTCGCTTACCGCAGAGAAGCCATAGCCGGCGCCGGACGACATGAGCCGCTGGCAGATCTTGCCGGCCGTCTTGATGTCGTCGATGGAAATGGCGGTGCGCAGCATGTCACCAAGGGTGCGCGCCTGATCGACGAATTTCTGTACCAGGGGCAGTGTATCGGGCTGTTCGGCCAGCCGACTGCGGATGGGTTCCCGGTTCATCGGCCCGAACGGATCGCTGGCCATCAGCGCCACGACCGATTCCTCAAACACCTCGCGATCGATCGGACGCACGAGAAAATCGGTACATCCCGCGGTTACAGCATCCCCCCGGCGGTGGTGCTCCCCTTCCCCGGCAAGGCATAGCACGGGAGTGCTCACCTTCGCTGCCCGGAGCTTCCGGACCAGCTCCAGACCGGCCCCCTGAAGGTCAAGAATGATCAGGTCGGCCGCTTGCCGCAGCAGGAAGCTCTCGGCAGCCGCCGTCGATGCCGCATGGTGCGCAGAAAGCCCCAGACGTGCCAGCCACAGTTCATGCAATTGGCGGTTGCTCTCCGATTCATCCACCAGCAACACCGATCCGGCCAGGCTGCGTTCCGGAATCGGCTTGCTTTCTTCCTGACTGCCGCTGGTTTCCCGGCGGAATTGCCGCTGCTCAGATGCCGTCATCACCGCGAATCGGGTTACGTCGATTGGAGAATCAAAGACAATCGCGATCTCATGCACTCTTCCAGACACCAGTCGGCATCGTTGAATCCGCCCGGGAATGCTCTCGGGGCTGCCATGGCGATTGACCAGTTCCACCCGGCAGGCACGGCCAAGGTGCATGAACTGCGTGTGAATCACCGCAATTCCCCGGGCGCTGATGTTCCGGCCTTGCACCAGAACACGGGTCTCGCGGCCGCCGGCTTCTTCAAAGACAATCTGAACCTGACGGCTGTCGAAGGGAATCCGCATCTTGCGTTTGTTTTTTCCCCCCGGTTTGGAGCCGCGTTCCAGCCGCTCCAGGGCGGCTTTGGCCTCTTCCGGACTGATCCGTGGCTGTGGTGTTGCGGCAAGCGTGCGGCGCATCTCTCCCTTCTCCGATTGCACCATACAACCGGCGACCCCTGCCCGACCCTCGTGCATCGGAACCGCCGAAGTATGCATCGGCCGGGCCGGCGAACCGCTTCAGCAGTCGCACAGCCAGTGGTGCACCCGCGCGGGACGCCCGATAACACTCCCGCGTTGGTGCGCACGCTCAGTTGCCTCAGACAACATCGGTGGCAGCCCAAGTGACGTCGGGTCGCCAATGCTTCCACTGGGTGCTGAACCACCCCCTGCCAGAGGGCTCTGGCAAAGGCGGTGGGGCGCTGCGCTATCGTAAGGCCAACGCGCAGCGGAGAAGCGCTGAATTGCGGTTGAACATGGATTGCCCAATCGAGCTTTGACCGTCTTTTCCGCTAAGGGCTTGGTTGCGCTTAAGAAGCCACCCCGCGCAGCCGCGTTTCGGCACCTTTCCTTCAGGTGATGAGAACTGGGGCAAAGCAGAACCGGCGGCCGCCTCAGCGACCGCCGGTTAATGGCAAGGTTCAGGTAAGATGTCCCGTTATTACTTCCGACGCATGGCCAACAGGCCGAGCCCCGCCAGAGCGAAGCCAACAGTGGGCTCTGGAATGGCCACCGGAATCGGCGGAAAAGCGACGAACTGGGTCGGGTTGGTGTTCTCTGACACCCGACCCTTGGCGAACGGAATCGGAGTGGAGCCAGGGAACACGCCGCTGGCAAAGGTGATCCGAGCGATTTCGAAGATGCCAGGGCTACCAGTGTTCGGCAGAGAGCCCCAAGCAACGTTGAAATCCAACGCGGTCCGATTGGCACCCGTGGTCTGCAGGGTGGGCGACCCGATCTGCCCAGCGCCGGTGCCATTCAAGCGTCCCGGAACCGCTGCTGCCAACGCGGGGTCAGCCGTGCAGACATACGTGTCAAACGCCAAGACACCGCCGGGGCTGTTGTCAATGTCGTCCTGTGAGGGCGGCTGCGTGTTCGAGGCCCCACCACCTGACCGCTGGAAGAACACAGCGCCCGGAAGCACCGGGTCACCGTTGATGTTGCTGGTCAGGTCCAGCCCGGCCACGTTGAACAGCGAGTTCCCCGTCAGCTCAACCATCAGGCTCACGCTGATCGAGTTCGCCGTCAGGAGCCCGCCGGAATTTGCGATCGCCGAGGATGGAATCGGGTTAACCCGCCAAAACGGGATGATCGCAGCATTCGCAGCTGAAGCTGCCGCGCCGATAACCGCTACCGCCGTAAGAGACTTGGAGAGAGACATCTTCTGACCTCCTAAGGACTTGTCGTCCACCATACCCCCTTGCCACATTCCACTGATGCCTGACCTTAGCAGCTCACGCTGTTTCTGGCAGACGCGAGGAATATACCCCCCGCTTGGTCCGAACGTCAACATCTAAATCTGAATTTTTACAACCACTTCCGTCGTTTCGAGTGTTAAGACGGCGCGTCCGATATTCTGACCTTCGGTTAAGACCCAGCGTTGGAGCTCGTAGCGCGCAAGTCCATGTCAAACATAGACTTATGAAACTCTGAGGGGCTTGGCTCCGCGTCATCCGCTCCCCGGAATCCCCCATGGATGCACCCGGGCGCAGGTCCGGCGGTCCCGCCGACACCAGCAGACCAGAGATTTTTCTCGAATTTTTCGTTGGAACGTCGAAGCGCGAAAGTTACCCATTTCAACATCTGAGCGAAGCCACGCGAATCCTCAAACCCGCGAGGCCTTTCGAGGGGTGACGCCGAAATCCGCCGAACCCGCCGCAAACCCTCGACGCATTGTGTTCTCCGTGATCGTCCGAGGGATCATGAACTGCTGCAGGTAATCGGGACCGCCAGCTTTGCTTCCAATCCCTGAGAGCGCAAAGCCCCCGAAGGGCTGGCGATCCACAATCGCGCCGGTGATCTTGCGATTGATGTAGAGATTCCCGACACGGAAGTCCCGGCGAATGCGGTCAATTACCGCCGGGCTGCGGGAGTAAATTCCCCCCGTCAGCGCATAGGGCGTGTCATTGGCGATCGCCAGCGCCTCCTCCAGATCGCGCGCCCGGATCACCGCCAGAACCGGGCCGAAGATTTCCTGCTGGGCGATTTCCGCATGAGGATTCACCTCCAGAAAGATCGTCGGCCCGATGAAACTGCCACGATCGGTCAGCCGGCCGACATCCACTTCCACGACCTGCGCTGCGGGCGCGGCGCATTGCTCCCGGGCACGCTGGATGATCCCCCGAATCCGCGCGGCTGCCTCATCATCGATCACCGGTGGAACGAAAGTCGAAGGCTCTTCGGCCGGTCCAATCTTCAGACTGCGCGTGGCCTCAATCAGGCGTGGAACGAACTGGTCATACACGTTCTGGAGCACGATTGCCCGACTGCACGCACTGCACTTCTGCCCGGCGAAACCAAAGGCGCTGTGGACGACTCCCACAACCGCCTCGTCAAGGTCGGCATCTTCGTCGACGATGATGGCATTCTTGCCACCCATTTCCGTGATCACGCGTTTGACGAAGTGCTGCCCCGGCGGGGTCTGGGCTGCATCCCGATTGATCGCCAGTCCCACCGCCTGACTGCCGGTGAAGACGATCAACGGCACGTTCCGATGCCGCACCAGCACGGGCCCTACTTCTTCCCCGACGCCAGGCAGATAGTTCACCACCCCGGCCGGCGCGCCTGCCTCTTCAAAGATTTCCATCAGCATGTAAGCGATTACAGGGGACTGCTCTGCCGGCTGCATGACCGCCGTGTTTCCGGTGACGACGGCGGCGGCAGTCATCCCGGTGAGGATCGCCAGGGGAAAGTTCCACGGCGCGATCACCGCACAGACGCCGCGCGGCTCGTAGATCATGTAATTCTCTTCGCCCGGCACGTTTCGCCAGCGAGGCGAAGCAGCCAGGCGAATCATCTCCCCGGCGTAGAAGTCGCAGAAGTCAATCGCCTCGGCCACATCGGCGTCGGCTTCACGCCAGGGCTTGGCACATTCCAGGATCATCCAGGCGGCCAGTTCGAAGCGGCGCCTCCGCATGATCTGTGCCACCCGCTGCAACAATTCCGCGCGCTGAGGGGCGGGAACATTCCGCCAATGGCCGAACGCCTCCTGAGCGGCAAAGACCGCTCGATCGGCATCTTCTGGCGTAGCCGCGACTGCACGACCCACGAGTTCAGTGCGAGCTGAAGGATTCAACGAATCGAGTGTCTTGGGGCGGTCACCGATCCGCTGGCCCCCGATTACCAGAGGATATGTCCGTCCGAGTCGCGCCCGGACCTCCACGAGCGCCTGCCGCATCTGCTGGCGAACTTCAGCCCGCGAAAAGTCGCTCGGCGGCTCCGGTACAAAGCGTGTTTCCATGCCATTCTCATCCGCCTGTGGAGGGTGCCTGATCTTCTTCTGATGCATGGTAGGACCCCAATCCCCCGAAGCGCGCTGCCCGTTCCGCGGCGTGCGCTCATTCCCGACGGGCGAGCCATTTGCCTCCGCCGGGTTGGCCAGAAGCTGTTCCTCGGGCACCTTTTCCACGAAACCGGCCCGAAGGAAGCTCTCGTTGCTGGTGTTCTCCAGGAGCCGACGGACCAGATACGCCATTCCCGGCAACAACCGTCCGAACGGGGTGTAAATCCGCACGCGATGACCCAGATCAACCAGCGTCTGGCGAATCGGCTCGGCCATGCCGTAGAGCATCTGAAACTCATAGCTTCGTGACGGAAGGCCGCATCGCTCGGCGTGGGCGATCGCCGCCGCAATCGAACGCACGTTGTGACTGGCGATCGCCGGGCGCAGATACCGGCTGTTTTCCATCAGAAAGGCAGCAGACTTTTCGAAATTCGCGTCGGTTTCGGGTTTGCGGGTGAAAACCGGTGTCGGCCAGCCGTTTTGCGCCGCGATTACGGTTTCATAGTCCCAATACGCGCCCTTAACCAACCGCACGTGGATCGGAGTACCCCGCTCTTTTGCGAAATCACGTAGCTGTTCCAGATCCTGCAGGGAGCATCGCAGGTAGGCCTGGATCGCGATGCCCGCATCCGGCCAGTCGCGAAACTCCGGCTCCATCAGAACCCGCTTGAAGATGTCGATCGTGGCCTCTTTGAACGCATACTGCTCCATGTCAAGGTTGATCAGCGCCCCGTTCGCACGCGCGGCCCGCAAGATCGGCCGCAGCCCGCGGGAGACCTCGCACCAAGTGTTCTCCGGATCGATCGGGTCAAACTGGCTGAACAGGCTTGACAACTTGACAGATACGTTGACTCGGGGGATCGGTCCCTCGGGGGCAAGATCCACCTGTGCCAGGATCGGTTCGTCGGCCAGGCGAGCCGCAAGTCCTTGCACCAATTGGAGATACGTCTGCTGGTGCTGTTCGGCCTCTGAGGCGCTCACCACGGCTTCTCCCAAGAGGTCGATGGTGAACGCCAGCTTCTGGCGGCGTTGGGTGAGGATCGTTCGCACGGCCTCGTCCAAGTCGGAAGCCGCGATGAACCTTCGAGCCATCCGTCGGGTGTTAATCTGGGCAATCTGGGCAATCAGGGATGCCGTAAGGCCCGACTCCGGCACGGCGTCGATCAGATCCCGCACCGGTTCCGGCAAGGCCGATCCTGCCTTGCCGAGATACTCCTTTAAATGTCGGTTGATCGCCGGAGTCTCGCGAAGCACCGGAAGCACATCCACGAAACGAAACAGTTGAGCCTTCAACTGCTCGTCACGCATGGAGAACTCCATCAGCTTCTGATCGATCCAACCTGTCAGCCCCCCTGCCCCCCGACGCCGCCGGATCCGACTGAACAGATCATGCCCGATGGCCCGGATGCGCGTTTCCAGCATGATGGAATTCTCGCCGCTTTACTGGAAAAGGCAAGGCAAGCGGCGTCCCGCAACCGCCGAAAACTCGATTTGCCAGAACGCTACCGCAGCCTCCCGGCTGTCGCTATCATCCCCCCCTCTTGTGGGACTGATTGTGCAAAAATTCGGAGGCACCAGCGTCGCCGATGCCGCACGGATTCACCGCGCCGCTTCGCGTGCGATCGCGGCCCGGAATGCTGGTCATGAAGTCGTAGTCGTCGTATCTGCCATGGGGGACACCACCGACGAGTTGATCAAACTCGCCCGCGAAGTCTGCGAGTACGGGCCGAACAGGATTTCTCCCCCGAAGCGCGAGATGGATCAGCTGCTTGCAACCGGTGAGATCATCACCATCGCGTTGCTGGCCATGGCCATCCACGCTCAGGGGCATGATGCGATCAGCTTCACCGGCGGTCAGATCGGGCTGGTGACCGATTACGCCTTCACCAAGGCGCGCATTCAATCAATCAACAAACAACGGATTTTCGAGCAACTGCGAGCGGGGAAGATCGTCATCGTCGCCGGCTTCCAAGGGGTTACCCCCGACGGCGACCTGACCACCCTCGGCCGCGGCGGAAGCAACGCTACGCTGGTGGCGCTGGGGGCAGTCCTGCAGGCCGACGTCTGCGAGAACTACACCGACGTGGACGGCATTTTCACCGCTGATCCACGAATCGTCCCCAATGCCCGGAAAATCGACCGCATCAGTTATGACGAAATGCTGGAGCTTTCGGGGCTGGGAGCCAGCGTCCTGCAGACCCGCGCCGTGGAATTCGCCAAGAAGTACAATGTACCCATCCACGTCCGCAACAGTCAGAACGACAGTGAGGGAACGTGGATCACCGCGGAGAACAAAAACATGGAACACATCGTCGTATCCGGGGCGGCGCTGAAGAAAGACCTGATCTCCGTCACGATCAAGGAAGTCCCCGATCGCCCCGGCGTGGCCGCCAGAATCTTCTCGGAAATCGCCGCCGCCAACATTGTCGTGGATGACATCATCCAGACCGTCAACGATCACGGAACCGCCTTCATCAGCTTTACGGTCGAACATGGTGATCTGCATGACATCAAGCCCGTCGTCGAGCGGCTCGTCCGGGAATTCGGTGGCAAGACTCAGGCCATTTACCGGGATGACCTGTGCAAGGTGAGCGTCGTCGGCGTGGGCATGCGTACCCACACCGGGGTGGCCAAACGCATGTTCGAGGCACTTGCCGACGCCAGAATCAACATCGAGAACATCACCACCAGTGAAATCAAAATCTCCTGCATCATTCGCAAGGAAGACGGAAACCGCGCGCTGCAGGTGGTGCACGATGCGTTCGAACTGGAAAAGGCGCGGTAAAGCCGGCCGAGCAGCACCGGCCGACCAGCATCGACAGGGGGCGGAATGAATTCGGATTTCCCGGTCCGCTGTTGAGACAGAGGGCCCGATTCCAGCCACGGTCGGCTATCCGGGGAGGCTGCATGCCCCCAGGTTCGCGAAGCCTGCAACCTCAGTCGAGGCGGCTGGCGCTGTATCGACGTCTCCGCCGCGGGTTACTCTGGTGT
>JAVQWE010000089.1:0-8637 GCA_033579175.1 Phycisphaerales bacterium
GTCCTCATCGCCGGGGAGCTTCATCCCTTCCAGAACCTTCCGGGCGTTGAGGAAGGCAACGCCTCCGCCCGGAACCGTCCCTTCGGCGATGGCCGCCCGCGTCGCATGGAGGGCATCCTCGTAGAGGGCTTTCCGCTCCTTCATCGCCGTTTCCGTCGCACCGCCAACCTTGACCTGGGCGACGCCACCGGCCAGCTTCGCCAGCCGCTCCTGCAGCTTCTCGCGGTCGTAGTCGCTGGTGGTGGTTTCGATCTGCTTGCGGATCTGATCGCAGCGGGCGTCGATGTCCTTTTTCTTGCCGGCACCCTCGACAATCAGGGTGTTGTCCTTGTCTACCACCACCCGCTTGGCCTGACCGAGGTCTTCCAGCTCGACATTCTCCAGCTTCATGCCGAGATCTTCACTGATGAATTTGCCACCAGTCACCACAGCCAGGTCACCCATCATGGCTTTGCGGCGATCGCCAAAACCAGGGGCCTTCACGGCGCAGACCTTCAGAACACCACGGAGCTTGTTCACCACGAGCGCCGCCAACGCCTCGCTCTCAACATCCTCTGCAACGATCAGCAACGGCCGGCCGGTGCCGACGATCTTGTTCAGCAGCGGCAGCAGTTCAGCGAGGTTGCTGATTTTCTTTTCATGCAGGAGGATGTAGGCGTCTTCCAGGACCGCCTCCAGCGTGGTGGGGTTGGTCAGGAAGTACGGCGAGAGGTAGCCTTTGTCAAACTGCATTCCCTCGGTGTACTCCAGAACCGATTCCGTTCCCTTGCCCTCATCGACGGTGATGACGCCCTCCTTGCCAACCTTCTCCATCGCGTCCGCCATCAGCTTTCCGATGTGCTCATCTCCATTGGCACTGATCGTGGCGATCTTCTTGTAGTCGTCATAGCCCTTCACCGGCTTGGATTGGGCCTTGATCGCCTCCGCCGCGACCTCTGCGGCCTTGAGGATGCCGCGTTGCACCTGAATGGGGTTGGCCGCGCCGCTGGTGACGTACTTGATGCCCTCGTTGTAAATCGCCTCCGCGAGCACTACCGCCGTGGTTGTGCCGTCCCCTGCCACATCCCCCGTCTTGCTGGCAACCATGTTGATGAGCTTGGCGCCCATATTCTCAAAGGGTTGCGGAAGCTCGATTTCCTTGCTGACGGTTACACCGTCCTTGGTGATCCGGGGGCTGCCCCAGGATTTGTGCAGGATCACGTTCCGACCCCGGGGTCCGAGGGTGGCCTTGACGGCCCGTGCCAGTTGCGAAAGACCCCCGGCAATTTCGTTGCGGGCGTCAACATCAAATTTCATCTGTTTGGCGGCCATATTTCGCTCCAATCGTTTCTGTCAGCCACAGAAGTTTTCAGCCAACTGCCGGAGGCACGGTTGACCCGGATCGCCGGCATCCCTCACGTTCTGCGTGTCGCGCCGATGGGCGTCACTCCAGGACCCCCAGCAGGTCGCTCTCCCGCAGAATGACGAACTTCTCGCCATCGATCTCCACCTCGGTGCCGGAGTATTTACCGTAACACACCATATCACCGACACGAACCGCCACCTCGGTGCGCTTGCCTTTGTCGTCCAGCTTGCCCGGTCCCACCGCGATAACTTTGCCTTTCGTCGGCTTTTCCTTCGCGGCATCGGGAAGGATCAGGCCGCTCTTGGTCTTCTCTTCCGCCTCGGTCTGGCGTACCACAACACGATCTGCAAGGGGTTTGAGTTTCATTGCATTCTCACACGGGCACGACGCCCGTGCTCCTCATCTTCAGGTTGAATCAATTCACCACACCAATCGTCTCTTTCAGGCCATTACATCATGTCATCCATCCCGCCCATGCCTCCGCCACCGCCGGGACCATGGTGGTCGTTCTTCTTTTCCGGCTTGCTGACGACGATGCAGTCGGTCGTCAGGAGCAGGATCGCGACTTCGGCGGCGTTCTGCAGAGCGGTGCGTTCCACTTTGGTCGGGGTGATGATGCCGGCTTTGAACATGTCGACGTATTCATCCGTCAGAGCGTTCCAGCCCTCGGTATCTTTGCTCTCCATCACCCGCCGGACGACCACCGCTCCACTGGCTCCGGCGTTTTCGGCGATCTGCCGTAACGGCGCCAGCAGCGCCTGCCGCACGATCTTGCTGCCGGTCAGCTCATCACCCTCCAGATTGAGGTTGCCGTTGATCACGCGGGTCGCGCGGATCATTGCCACCCCGCCTCCCGCGACAACTCCCTCCTCGACGGCCGCCCGGGTGGCATGCAGCGCGTCTTCAATCCGAGCTTTCTTTTCCTTCAGCTCAGCCTCCGTGGCGGCACCGACGTTGATCTGCGCCACGCCGCCGGCCAGCTTGGCCAGGCGTTCCTGCAGTTTCTCCTTGTCGTATTCGCTGGTGGTGACTTCGATCTCCCGGCGAATCTGATCGATCCGGCCCTGAATCGCCTTGGTCTCCCCCGCACCTTCGATAATGGTTGTGTTGTCGTTATCAATGGTGACCTTCTTGGCAGTGCCGAGCTGCGTCAGTTCGATTTTGTCCAGCTCGATGCCCAGGTCTTTCATGATTGCCTCGCCGCCGGTGAGGATGGCGATGTCTTCCAGCATCGCTTTGCGCCGGTCGCCATAGCCGGGGGCCTTGACGGCACAGACGTTCAGGATGCCGCGAAGCTTGTTGACAACCAGCGTGGCCAGCGCCTCGCCTTCCACGTCCTCGGCGATGATCAGCAGAGGCTTCTTGGCCTTCATGATTTTTTCCAGCAGCGGCACGAGTTTGTGGGCGCTGCTGATTTTGTCCTCGTACACGAGGATCAGCGGCTTCTCCAGCTCGCAAACCAGTTCTTCCGGATCGGTAATGAAGTTGGGGCTGATGTAGCCGCGGTCGAACTGCATGCCTTCGACCACTTCGATTTCGGTCTGCAGCGATTTGCCTTCTTCGACGGTGATGACCCCGTCCTTGCCCACTTTCATGAAGGCATCGGCCATGATCTGCCCGATCTCGCGATCGTTGTTGGCGCTGATGGCCGCGACATTGGCGATGTCGTCCTTTCTGGTCACATCGATCTTGCGCGACTGTCGCTCCAGGTCCTTCACCACAGCGGCGACGGCCGCCCGGATTCCCCGCGCCAGAGCCATGGCATCGGCCCCGGCCGTCAGGGCCTTGTAGCCTTCACGGAAGATGGCTTCCGCCAGCACGGTTGCGGTGGTGGTACCGTCCCCGGCGACATCGGAGGTTTTCGACGCCGCCTCCCGAACCAGCTTGGCACCGATGTTCTGGAACTTGTCTTTGAGTTCGATTTCCTCGGCGACTGTCACCCCGTCTTTGGTGATGGTGGGAGCACCCCACCCCTTATCGATGACGGCGTTTCGCCCCTTCGGACCGAGGGTTGGTTTGACGGCCCGGGCGAGTTTGGTGACCCCCTCGAGCAGAGCTTTGCGTGCGTCGGCATCGAAGGTCAGCAGCTTTGCAGCCATTTTCGTATCTCCTTTGCAGACAATGATTTACGAGTGATTGGTGCTCCAGTCGCCAACGTTCGTCGGCCGGGAGGCAACACCCACCGACGGCGCTGGCAGCTTACAAACCCGATGCCACCAGTGAACGATTGGCTGACAAAGTCGTAAGTTCATATCTGACATATACTTAAGCTTCGCAAGGGGCTCGGAAGGCACGCTTCATGGCTGCCAATGAGGTGTCAGAGTGGCAGGACTGCCGGTCTCTCGAACCCGTCGTGGCAGTTGCCTGCCTTGACAGGTATGCTGCCTTGCCCATGACCATCGCGGAACTACAGAGCCGGTTCGCATTGGATGGCGTGACCATCAGGCCGGGACACGGTGGGCTACCGACGATCGTCATCCACAATCCGTCGGCGTCGGCCGAGGTGTACTGCCTCGGGGCAACCGTCACCCATTATGCCCCCAAGGGGCACGAGCCGATCCTGTTCGTCAGTCAGAAAAGCCATTTTCAGGAAGGTAAGGCCATCCGCGGGGGGATTCCCATCTGCTGGCCTTGGTTTGGCCCGAAGCCGGACGACCCGGGGGCACCGCAGCACGGTCTGGTGCGGAGTCGGCTCTGGCAGGTGGATGCGATCCGTCCGATCGATGACTTGCGTACCGAACTGCAGCTGAGCATTCGCGTCGGAGATCTCGCGGCCAGCTGCTTCGTACGAGTCGGTCCGGAACTGCAGGTGAGCCTGCGATCCGAGAATCTCGGCACAACAACGGCGCGCTTGGAGGAAGCCTTGCACACGTATCTGCGCGTAGGTGACAGTCGGCAGGTACGCATCGAAGGATTGGCCGGGGTGGATTACATTGACAAGGTCGCCGGGCAGGCGCGCAAACAACAGCCGCCTGAGCCTGTGACTTTCGTCGCAGAGACCGATCGCGTGTACCTGAACACCGAATCTCCCTGCGTGCTGATCGATCCGGTGCTGCGGCGGCGGATTACGATCGACAAGAGCGGCTCGCGATCCACGGTTGTGTGGAATCCGTGGATTGACAAATCGCGGACACTGACCGATTTCGGCGATGAAGAGTGGCAGCAGATGTGCTGCATCGAGACCGCGAACGTTGCAGACAACCATCTGCTGCTCTCCGCCGGGCAGGCTCATGCCATCTCGGCCACCATCCGGGTAGAAAGGCTTTAAGGTCGTCGTGGGACCGCGAGGCGCAGACGGGGTTTTCATGAGCAGGCCGATCGCCATCATCACCGGTTCGGGAAGAGGAATCGGACGCGCCACGGCCTTGGAGCTGGCTCGAACCCGTGGCTATGGCGTGGTCGTGACAGGCCGGACACGGGTAGAGGTCGAGCAGACGGCCGCCGAGGCCGGTGAGGCCCTGGCCATCGTGGCGGATGTCTCCTCCGCCGCAGGCTGTGCGACGGTCATCGAGCGGGCGTTGGCCTGGCGCGGGCGGATCGACGCGCTGGTCAACAACGCGGGCTACGCGCCGGTGCTTTCGCTGGAACAGACCACCGACGCCGAGCTGGATCGCGTGATTCAGACCAACTTTTCCGCGGCATTTCGGCTCAGCCGCGCCTGCTGGCCGCTTTTTCGGGAACAAAGGCACGGAGTGATCGTCCATGTTTCTTCGGCGGCCGCGCGCGATCCTCTGGAGGGTTTTCACGCCTATGGAGCGGCCAAGGCGGCGCTGAACACCCTGACCATTTCGATGGCTCGAGAGGGCGCGGCTCATGGAATTCGCGTTCATGCAGTGGCGCCCGGAGCAACAGAAACCCGGATGTTTCGGGCCATCGCTGACGAACGTGCCTGGCCCAGGGACAAAACGCTCGCGCCCGACGATGTGGCCAAAGTGATCGCTGCGTGCGTGTGCGGTGATCTGAAATACACCAGCGGCGAGGTGATCTACGTTCAACGAATCGTCTCATGAAATGGCAAGCAGGCTCAACGGCCCTGAATCGGGGGATGACGATTGCCGGCGGCATTTCGCTGACGGCCTGCGGCACATTTGCCCTTGGGAACCAATTGCTCGCCGCGAAGCTGGACACTCAAACCGGGCCCGCCGGGGGCAAGGAAGGTCGAAGATGCTGCGATTTCTGGTTTCATTCTTCGTCCTCGTGACATCGGTTCTGGCCGAGCCAGCCCTGCCGCGCGGCGGCGGGCGCGTGAACCTGCCCTACACCTTGGCCATGGGAGACCGGCAGTGGATCGTCCAGCGCGGGGGCTGGCTTCAGCAGCAGGGAAACATGCCCCTGCTGGGCCAGGCTGCCAACATCACTGCCGATGGCCAGGCCGCCCAAGGCAATATCAATACTGCCGTCGTTGACAAAGCCACAGGCGAAATTGTGATCGAAGGGCTGAGCATCGCTGGTCTGAGCCTGACGCGCAGAATCCTGTTCAATTCCGAGGAGGGATGGTGCCGGTACATCGACATCTTTTCCAACGGCCTCGGCGCGGCGGTGAACACGACAATCACGATGCAGACTTCGCTCAACTTCGGGGTGAACGGAGGTGAGCTGGTCAATGATCCGAAAAAGGAATCTCAGGTTATCGCCTGGATCGCCCCAACCGCAGCGGGACCTGTCGCGCTGGAGCTGTGGGCCGGGCCGGGCACGCCGCTGGCCCCGGAGGTGAACTGGCAGCCCGGGAACAGCTTCATTCAAGTGGCCTATCCGCTGCAAATCGCTCCGGGAGGGCGCGTCGCCATCGTTCACCTCCATGCCGCTCACCCGTCCGTGGAATCGGCCCGACAATTCATTGAGAAATCAACGGCGTCGCGACTCTTGAAGGGAGTGCCATTCGACGTGCGCAAAGCGATCGCCAATTTCCGCGTCGGAGGGCTGTTGCTGGGCGAGCGCGAGCTGCTTCGAGGCGAGTCGCTGGATGTCATCGAGCTGCGCACCGGCGATCAACTGCGTGGAACGCTGGGGCAGAGGTCGTTCCGGCTGCGCACGGCGTTTGGTGAGGTCGAGGCTCCCGCGGAGAAGGTCATCGGCATGCTCTCTGCCGGCTCGTTCCGCCCGAGGCAGCTTGTCGTGACCGGCGACGGTGAGATCATCGGTGGAACTCTGTCGGATGAAGCGATTGAACTGGAGCTTTCATCGGGGCAGAGGACGGCGGTGCCGTTGGGGCAGATTTCGCGGCTCGGATACCGGAAGCGGCCCGGGGAACCCGAAGAGCCAGCCTTCAGCAAGCCCATGGTGGAACTGCGCAGCGGCGACCGCCTGGCGTTTGTTCCGCCAGCAGAGCCGGTGCAGTTTCTGACGCGTTTCGGACGGGTCTCGCTGCCGCTAGAGAGCTTCGCATCGATCGATCTGACGGGCACGGAAGCTGCCGCGCACGTCGCGGTGCTCTCCGACGGCAGCCGATTTGGCGGACTGCTGCTAAGCGAGAATCTACAACTGAAGCTGACAACCACGGGCCAGACCGTCACATTTCCTGCCGGGGCAATCGCCAGAATCATGGTGTCTGCCGAACAGCCAGACCCACGGGACGGCGATCCCACGCTCGCGCTGGCGGGTGGCGATGTTCTCGTGGCCCGATTGACCGGGACGCTTCAGCTCGAGACGGCGTTCGACACCCTCGCGCTCAATGCTGACGAAATTGTCGCGCTTGCACCATTGAAGGAGAGCGGGCTGGACGTTCAGGTGACACTGTGGGATCAGACGACGGTCAGCGGGCAATTGCGCGAACCCATCCTCGATTGCATCCTTGCTGGCGACGTGCCGCTGCGCATCCCGCTGGCACTGCTGTCATCGTATCGGCAGCCCAACCCGCGTCCGTCGGCCACCGTAGTGAAGCAGATTTCCTCGATGGTGGCAGAGCTGAGTGCTGAGGACTTCCGGCTGCGTGAGTCGGCCGAGGAACGACTGATCAAGCTCGGTCCGGTGGTGGTGCCGGTGTTGAAGGAGCTGCGCGATGCACAACCGCTGGAAGCGCAGCAGCGAATCGACTCGATCATCAAACGGTTGCTGAGCCAATGACCGCCGGCCGAGGCAGGGGAAATGGCGCCGGTACATCCCCGGCGGCAGGATTTGCGACAGGGATGGCGCGCCCTGCAGGCAATGCAGGGGCGCGATCATTCAGGGAGCGGTGATATGCAGAATCGCGCCGTGTACATCCTCGTGAGCATGGCCTTGGGAGGGCTGCTCGATATCCGACCGATCCGGGGCGATTCACCTGCCGAGCCCCCGCGCGTAACGCTTTACGCCGCGGAGGTTCGCCCCGGCGAAGCCTGGCGTCAGGCGGAGGCGCGCGGCGAGCAGCCGGA
This sequence comes from Phycisphaerales bacterium, assembly GCA_033579175.1. Lineage (GTDB taxonomy): Bacteria > Planctomycetota > Phycisphaerae > Tepidisphaerales > Tepidisphaeraceae > JAVQWE01. The sequence goes on from JAVQWE010000089.1 coordinate 7,696, forward strand.
CCTCAGCCGGCATCGGGAATATTCGGCCGAACTTCGCAGGCGCGGAAAGATCGTCATGGCCGGACCGTTCGCCGATGGCAGCGGCGGGCTGATCATCCTCCGTGCCGAATCTCTCGAAGAGGCAAAATCATTGCTGGAGAAGGACCCGGCGGTCGTGGAGGGGGTTTTCACCACCGAACTGCGTCCGTGGCTGGTGCAGGCGGGTGACCTGGAACGCCGCTGAAACACCCGACCTTCGGCCGGGAAGCATCGTCCGGCGGTCGGTGGAATTGAGGCTTGCTCGTGCTTGCGTGCTTCGGCGCTGCCGGGTAGATGCGCCGGGCCATGCCGCAATCCGCCGACCTGGCCGTTCCCGTCCGACGCTGGCATGCATGGCTTCCGCCGGCCGTGTTTGCGCTATTGGCTCTGGCGATGTTTGCCGATGTGCTTTTCGGGGTTGGCGGGCGAATCCTCTCCTCGGCGCGCACTGATCTGGTGAATCACTTCGTCGCGTCGCGCGAGTTCGGTTTCGGCGAGCTTTCCCGGGGGAATCTGGCGCTGTGGAATCCGGCGATGTTCTGCGGCTATCCCTACCACGGCGGGTTCCAGCCGGCGTTGCTATACCCCTTGAACTGGCTGCATCTGATCCTGCCTCTGGATCGGGCAATTAACCTGATCATCGTGCTGCACACTTTTCTGGCGGGGTATTTCACCTTTTTATGGATTCGCCATGGGCAGATTCTGGCGTCACTGGCAGCAACTCCGGACAAACCCGGCAGTTCCGCGACCGCCGCGGAAACCCGCGGCGACCGCCCCGCCGAACCAGACCTCCACGGCACGGTGAATGACATGGTCGCGGCGATCCTCGGCGGGGCGATCTTCATGTTTTGTGCGCGCTTCTTCCTGCATATCTACGCCGGACACCTGCCGCATGTGTGCCTGATTCCCTGGACACCGCTGCTG
>JAVQWE010000090.1:0-8611 GCA_033579175.1 Phycisphaerales bacterium
GGCCACTCCGGCGGTGCCCCTGGGCCGTCGGAGCGCCAGCTACGCCCTGCCCGAGCTGATCAGCGACATCGAACTGGGGAACAAAGTCCTTGCGGAATATCGCGCCATCATCCTTGCGGGGGTTGGTCAGGTCAGCGCTCCACAGGCCGACCTGCTGCGGCGTTTTGTGATTGACGGAGGCACCCTGATCATCTTCATGGGTGAACCCGTCACGGCAGAAAATTACAACCAAATCCTGCTTCCGCGCCAGTTGCTCCCCGGCCCGCTCACGAAACGGCTGAGCGTGACGGCTGATCAGCGGGGCTATCAGTTTGATTTCAAGCCTCATGGACTGCTTCATCCCCTGTTGCGCGTCTTCGCCGGACAGGAAAACACCGGCTTGGATACCGCTCAGGTGTTCACGTACTGGCAGATCGACCTCCCTGCCGACAGCAAGGCCGAACGCGTGCTCGATTTTGCGCCCCGCGAAGGACGCAGTGATCCTGCCATCACCTTGCATCACCTAGGCAACGGGCGCGTGGCTGTGATCGCCACCACAGCCAACGCCGAGTGGACCAGCTTCCCTGCCAAGCCCGCTTACGTTGCTCTCATGCACGAGCTTCTGAGCGGAAGTGTCGCCTCGGGTGACTCCTGGATGAACCGGACCTGCGGCCAGACCCTGGAGCTGCCGCCGACGCTCCCATTGAAGGCAGCACCAACGCTGAAAGATCCGATGGGGGTCGAGCTTCCCTTGATGCAGTCGACCGGACCTGACGCACGACCGGTCTATCGCAGCGGGCCGCTGGCCAAGCCGGGGGTGTATGAGCTTTCCACCGGCGGAGCGTCCTTGCCGATTTCGGTCAACTGCCCGCCGGAGGAGGCTGATATCCGTCCGATTCCTGATGCGGCGATCCGGCAAGCCCTTGGCGGGGTCGATGTGGAGTTGTTCGGTGACACCCTCCCCGCCTTGGACGGCACACGCGCGCGCCATAACGACTTCGGCTGGATAGTGATGTTCAGTGTGCTCGTTTTGCTGGTGGCGGAAAGCTTCCTGGCGATGCGGTTCGGGCACTATCGACGGGCCGAGGGGGCACGTAACCCCGTGGGCGCGGCGCCGGCGGGGGTGGTTGAAGTCCGGGATCAGTGAACTGGTTTGTGGAAATCCTCCTGGGACTTGAGCGCGGTTTTCTGTCGCGCCAGGGGGAGCTTTCGCTCGGATTTCACCCGGATTGGCCTTGGCAGCAGCATCTCGGGGCGGCGACATGGAACCTTCTGCTGCTGGGCTTGGGCGTCTTTCTGATTGCCCGGATTTACCGACAAGAGGCACGGAGCCGACCGATTCGCCTCCTCCTGGCGGCAGTGAGGACAACGCTGGTACTGCTGGTCCTTGCCTTGCTGAATCGGCCGGTGCTCACGCTGGGTCAGAGCCGGGTGGAGCCATCGATTCTGCCAATCCTCATCGATGGCAGCCTGTCCATGCGCGTAAGGGATGCCGGCGACGCGGGCATGCCCCTCTCGCGACTGGAGGCGGTGCAAAAGCTGCTCTTGACCGAAGAAATGCGCCTGGCGCGGGAGTTAACCAGGGAACACCAGCTCCGGTGGTATCGTTTCGACACCAGCGTGCAGGAGATCGAATCGCCGTCGGAGTGCACCGCCGACGCGCAGGCGACCGATGTTCACGGGGCGGTTCGGCAGGTGATGTCATCCCTGCAGGGCCAGAGGGTTGCTGGAATCGTCCTGTTTACAGACGGGCGAGACTCTCCCGCCCGCAACACCACTGAGACGCTGGGCCAAATCAGTGCCTACGGTGTGCCGGTATACCCGGTGCCGGTGGGGTCCGATCGGCCGCCGATGAACCTGGCGATCCAGAACGTCGCCGTGCAGGATGCAGCATTCGTCGGCGACATTGTCAACTTCCGGGTTTCCGTACGCGGCACAGGTTTACCGCAAGGGCACCGTGCCACGCTGCGCCTGATCGACCGCGCCAGTGGCCAGACTCTGCAATCGCTGGATGGTGCGTCGGCAGAACAGTCGATTCCGATCGAGGGCGACGCGACCGTTGAAACCGAGTTATTGTTCCGGCCGACGGCCGTGGGAACGCTCGATGTGGCAGTGGAGATCCAGCGCGAACCGGGCGAGATGGATTTTGAGGACAACATTCGGCCCGCGCAGCTGGCGGTGCTTGATGCCAGGATCAACGTGCTGTACGTGGATGGCGCGCCCCGCTGGGAGTATCGCTACCTGAAGAACGAGATGATCCGCGACAAAAGCGTGGAGATCTCGTGCCTTCTGACCAGTGCGGACCCCACCTTCCGGCAGGAAGGGGACCGCCCGATCACTCGCTTCCCGGAAAGCATCAATGAGCTGATGGAATACGATGTCGTGGTTCTGGGAGACGTCGACCCGCGGCAATTCAGCGACTTTCAGCTGCAGATGATCAGTGAGTTTGTCGGAAGGCTGGGAGGGGGCTTTGCCATGGTCAGTGGTCCGGCCTACTCCCCTCATGCGTACCGCGGCACGGCCATCGAGCCTCTGTTGCCGGTTCAGATCGACCAGGTCCAGCCGCAGCGCATGGGAGCGACCATCACGAAGGGGTTTCGGCCGGCTCTCACGCGGCAAGGGGCCGGTTCCTCGATCTTCCGCTTCTTTGCCGACCGACAGGAAAATGAACGATTCATTGCCGAACAGTTGCAGCCCCTGTTCTGGTACTGCCGCGGGGTGGCCGTGAAGCCCGGGGTGGGCGAAGTGTACGCTGAACATCCGTCGGATACCGGGCCGGACGGGCGACGGGCGCCGCTTCTGGTGCTGGGCCGCTTTGGCGCGGGACGGACCATTTTCAGCGCCATCGACGACTCCTGGCGATGGAGGTTCTACACGGGAGAGACCATCTTCGACACCTACTGGGTCCAGCAGCTCCGATACCTTGCACGCGGCCGGAAGCTTGGCCAGCGGCAGGTGGCACTTTCGGCGCAGCGGCCGGTCTTCGAACTTGGGGAACAGGCACATTTCACGCTTCGGATCCTGAATCCGCAGCTTCTGCCGCAACTTCCAGAGCAGCTTCGGCTCGAGATCGTCGAGGAGCCGACGGGTCTGGTGGTCTGGCAGCACGCGCTGAGCCGGAATGCGAATGAGGCCGATTCGTACACCGCGTCATTCCCCGCCGAGAGGATCGGTTCCTTCTCGGCCCGGGTGCGGGCCATAGCGCCGGGAGTGGACGATCCGACCGTGCCGTTTTCCGTGAGGATTCCCCGCGTCGAGCTTTCGCAGCCGCAGGTGGATCGAGCCGCTTTGCTGAGGCTGGCCAGCCAGACCCAGGGGCAGGTCATCGAGCTTCCCGACGCCGCCAGGTTGCTGCCGAGCCTCATTCCGTCGGCCGCGAAGGTGATTCCGGTGGAAACCGCGCGTCCACTGTGGGACGCACCGCTGGTTCTGATGCTCTTTGTCCTGCTGATCACGCTGGAGTGGATCATCCGGAAGCTGGTGGGAATGGTATGAGAATGCGGATCCAACTCGGGTATGATTCTGCAGGACGATGCAACTGTGAACACAGCCGGCAGGCGAGCGGTTCGGCCCGTCGGTGGGGGGATGCCCGATTCTGCGCGTTGCCAAATCCAGTAACCGCATGACAGGAGCGATTCTCGATTGAAAACCCCATCGGACATTCTGAGCACACTCGAATCGCTGCGCCGCCGGGTGAGGCTGCTGAGCCTCGGATACGGCCTGGGGCTGGTGGTGTCCACGGCGGCCGCGCTGTTGCTGGGGATCGTCCTGCTGGACTATCTGTTGAATCTGCCACCGTGGCCGCGTGTGATCGGGTCGGTGGTGGCAGGGGCGATCGTGGTGTATGCGCTGCTGCGCAGGGTGCTGTTGCCGGCGGGGGCACGCCTTGCGTTAAGCGATCTGGCCGGAAAGGTAGAGACGGTGTTTCCCGTGTTTGAGGACCGGCTGCGGGCCGTCGTCGAGTTCTCCGACCGGGTCATTCCGGGCAGCGATGCGATGAAACAACGGGTGATTGCCCAGGCAGGGGAGATCGCGGCGGCCGTAGACTTCCGAAACGCGATCGTGGCTCGCCCGACGATCTTGTCGATCGCCAGCGGCGCCGGAGCGGTGTTGCTCATCTGGCTTCTGGCGTCGGGGGTGGCACCAGATCATGCCAGGGTCGCCGCAGCGCGGCTGTTCTCTCCGTTCGAGAACCATCCCTGGCCCAAGCGGCAGCGGATTGACCTTCTGGCCGAGACCCCCGACCGGCTGCCCGTCGGCCAGCGACTTGAGGTAAAGATGCGTCTGGGCCAGGGCGATCGCTCCAGCTTGCGGGCATTGCTTTATTCGCAGATCGGCGATGGCCCCGTTCAGCAGCAATACATGATTCGCGCGCCGGATGGAACCTATTCGGCGGCCGTGGACACGCAGGTGCCCGATCTTCAGGGCAACCCGCCGTTAAAAGTGTGGATTCGCAGCGGGGACGACGAGCGGCACCTGCCGCCGGTCACGCTGGTGCAGCGTCTGGCGATTCTGAAGGCGGAAGCCCGGGTGACGCCTCCACCCTACGTCAGTCACGTGCCCGCCGCTCTCGTGAATCTTTCGGCGGCACCGGTGGTGGCGGTGGTGGGATCGACGATCGATCTTGCCGTGGAATTCAACAAACCGGTGGTTGGCCCGATCCGGGTGGAGCCGGTAGCCGCGAACGCGGAAACACGAGAACCAATCCTCGCCGGTGATCAACAGACCGGTCACGTGCGCGCCGTCCGGCTGCCATCGGATCAATCGATGAAGTTCCGCATCCGCGGCCGTGATGTTGACGGTTTTGAGAACACCGCGGTCGAGGAGTTTGAGCTGATCGTCCGACCCGACCAGATTCCGACGATCCAGATCGAAAATCCCCGCCGCAACGAGGAACGAACGGCCCAATCGGTCATCCCGCTGGTTGCCGTGGCGGAAGATGATTTCGGCATTTCTCACGTGGCGTTGCACGTGGAACGTCTGGGAGACGGGCGGAAATGGGTTCTCCCGCTGGTCAGCGGTTCGATCCCCGCAACCGATGTGGCCTGGATTCGCGATGCGTCTTCCACCGACCGCCAGCGCTTGCGACTTGGTTATTCCTGGGACCTTGCGCAGCTTCCTGACGCACGCCTCCAGAGTGGCGACGTGCTGGAGTTCTACCTCGAGGCTGCTGACAACTTTTCCCTTGGCGAGCAGGTTCATCAACCGGCGGTTTCGGGTCGCCTGAGGATTTCGATCATCACGCAGGAAGAGCTGGCCAATCGGGTAACCGATGACATGCGGCTGGTGCGCGGGCAGGTGGCGGAAGTTGCCAGCGCTCAGGCTCGATTGCGTGCCGAGACCGTGGAACTGGCAGAGGAAACCCGCGATCTGCCGGCGCTCGACCCCGGCCAGCGCGCCACGGGAGAGCGACTGGCCAACCAGCAATCCACGGCCGCGTCGCAGGCGCGACAGCTCTCGCAGCGACTGCAGCAGGTCCGCCAGCGTCTGCAGGAAAACCGTTCGCCCAGAAACGATCTGGTTGATCTTGCGGAGGGTGTGGCTGAATCGCTGGATCGGACCGCCGAAGGTCCGATGAAGGATGCGGCTCGCCAGCTTTCCGAGGCTTCGCAGGCTCAGCAGCCTGCGGACGCTCGCCGGCCGGCGATGGATCGGGCACAACAGGCTCAGGAGCAGGCGGCACAACAGCTTCAGGGCGCCATGGATCGCCTGGGTGACCTTGGCAGCCTTCAACAGTCGCTCCAGAGCGTGCGGCGGCTGCTCGAGGAACAGCAGAAACTTTCGGAGGCGTTAAAGGAACTGGGCAAGACCAATCTCGGCAAACGGCCGGAGCAGATGTCGGCCGACGATCGCCGCCGGCTGAACGAGCTGGCGGCACAGCAATCACGCCTGGCGGAGCGCAGCGCGGCAACCATTGCCGACCTGCAGAAAGGTGCCGAGCAGTTGGAAAAATCGGATTCCCCCTCGGCCGAGGCGATGCGACAGGCGGCCACCGCCGGACAGCAACAGCAGGTTCCTGCCACAATGCAACGGGCGGCGCAACAGGCACGTCAGAATCAGCAAACCGGGGCGCAGAGTGCTCAGCGTCAGGCGGAATTGGGATTACAGCTCATGCTCCAGAGCCTGCGCGAAGCAGAAAAGCGGAAGCTGGCGGAACTGCAGAAGGAACTCGCGGACATCCAGAAGCAGATCAACAACCTGATCCGACGGCAAGCCGGGCACAACCTGGATAACCTCCAGCTCCAGGGGCCGGACCGGGTCGGCGCTGTGGACCCCGGGCTGATTGCCCTGTTGCTGAGCAAGTCGCAGCGGAAGCCGGAAACGCCCCGCGCCGAACTCGGCCAGCTGTCGGCCGCTCAGGAGCAGACCGAGCGCAATGCGCGCGATCTTGCCCGACAGACCGAAGCCATGCCCAACGCGGCCGAGCTGGCAACCCGGCTCATCCGCGCCGCCGGCAGGATGGAACGAGCCAATGTACAGCTTCGGCGGCAGGATTTGCCCGCGGCGTATGATCCACCCCAGGTCGAGGCGCTGGCAGCGCTGGAGGAGGCCCGCTCGCTCGCGGAAGGACTGAAACAGGAAGTGGACCAGAAGATCGACCAGCAGCGACGCGAGCAGCTCCGGGCCGTTTACCAGCGGGTCCATGAGGCTCAAATCCGACTCAACGCCGAAACCGCCAGAATTGACGCCTCGGATCGGCGCGAAGACGGTCGACTGAAGCGCGAGGAAGCGCTGCGCCTCGGGCAGCTTCCGGCGCAACAGGCGAGTCTCGCGGAGCAAATCGCAGCGCTGGAGGATCGCCTGGCCGAGCTGGAAAGCATCGTCTATGTCTGGGCGAACCAGGATATTGTCCGGGCGATGGGGCGGGTAAAGGATCGGCTGTCGGCAGAACAAACCGGTCGCGCGACCCAGGCAGAGCAGGAACGGAGTGCCCGCCAGCTCCAGATGATGATTCAGAGCCTTCAGGAGAACCCGATTCAGAGCAGATTTGCTCAGGATTCCGCCGGCGCCGGCGGGCCGTCGGCAGGTGGCTCGCAGTTACCCTCCGAAGCGGAGCTGCGCCTGCTGAAGGCACTGCAGGCGGCGGTTAACGATTCGACCGTGCAGTTATCGCAGGAAGAAGCGAAGGACGAGGCTTCGATCCGGTCGCTTGGGGATCGGCAGGGGAGCCTGCGCCAGTTGCTCGGGGAGTTGCTGGAGAGATCTTCCAGCGGGCAGATCACGCTCGGGCCGGAGCCGGATCCTCGTGATCAGCTTCCCGAAGAATCTGAGGAAGAGCAGATCGAATCGCAGGAACTTGACAAGGAGCTTCTGGCAGGACCAGAGGCTCCCGACGCCGAGCACAGCAAGGCAAGACGCGTCGGAGACCGCATGGCCCGTTCGCGCCAGCGGTTGGCATTGAACCTCGATGTGGGCAGAACCACGCAATTGATCCAGCGGCGAATTCTCGACGATCTGGATATCCTGATCGAGCAGTCCCGTCGGCAGCAGGCTCAGACCCGCAACAGCACCAACTCCCAGCCGAACGAGGTTCAGGCCAAAAGTCGTCCGCAGCAGGGCGAGCAGGCGCAGGCGGATAATCAGGGGCAGCAGCGGAACGCAGCCGACACCCCGGCCGAGCAGAGCTCGGTTCCCGGGGGCCTAGGCCGAACCCAGCCGGCAGGGGGTGACATTCGCGAGACGCTGCGGGAATGGGGGGCGCTGAGTCCCCGGCAAAGGGAGGCGATCATCGAAGGGACAGGTGAGAACGTTATCGAGGCGTATCGGAAGCTGGTTGAGGACTATTATCGGTCGTTAGCCACCAAGGCCACGGAAAAATGAACCGCGGACATACGACACCCTCATGCCACAACCGTTACAGGCGATTCCGGCCGCTGGGAGCAGCCCTTTGCCGGCCAGCAAGGCAGATTGGTGCAAGGCGCTGGGGGCTGTGGTGCCTTGCCGGGCTGGTGGTTTGGGTCGGCATCGGTGGAATGGTTGCCTGCGCCGCCGATGCCCCCGGCGAATTGGCCGACCGACCCAATCAGGTCACCGGGGACGAAATCACCCCCGCCCAGCAGGAGGCGGTGCAGAAGGGTCTGGCTTGGCTGGCCCGACAACAGCAGCAAGATGGGCGCTTTGGGCAAGGTGGGGAAGGCTTCGGAGCCACCAGCGGAATTACCGCCCTTTCCGGGATCGCTTTCCTTGCCGCAGGCAACCTCCCGGGAAGAGGACTGTACGGAGAGAACGTTCAACGGGCGATCGATTACCTCGTCCGAAACGCTCAGGAATCCGGTCTTCTGGCTGCTGAAACCGCGCACGGGGTGATGTATTCCCACGGCTTTGCTGCGCTGTTCCTGGCCGAAGTCTACGGCATGACGCAGGATGAGCGGGTCAAGGAACGGCTGCAGAAGTCGGTTCGCCTGATCCAGAAATGCCAGAACAGTCAAGGGGGATGGCGCTACATGCCCGTGCCGTTGGATGCGGACATCTCCGTGACGATTTGCCAGGTCATGGCGCTGCGCGCCGCACGCGACGCCGGCATCAAGGTCGAGAAGGAGGTGATCGACAAGGCCGTCGATTACGTGCGTCGATGCCAGAATGCAGACGGTGGCTTCAGCTACATGCTCGGACCTTCCGGGCGGGGGGAGGG
>JAVQWE010000091.1:0-8605 GCA_033579175.1 Phycisphaerales bacterium
CGTGTAATCGTGGAACAGAATGTAGGTGTTGGGGATGAGCTTGCCGTTGCGATCCTTCGCGGCATACCAGCGCATGGCGTGCCCGCCTTCGTTGATGCTGTTGGGCACGTTCCAGGCCGCAACCGACCAGCTTCCATCCACCTTGAACCCGAAATTGTTGTTGCCGGGGTTGAACGTGGCGATCGCCGGGCCAGGGTTGGTCCCCGTGCTGTCCAGACGTGGCAGCAGGCTCTGCCCGTCGGCCGCGTAATGCTTGAAGATCAGTGAGGTGGTGGACGGGGGGTTGGCGGTCTGATTGAACCACCGGATGACCGAGTTCTTGTCGATTGCCTGCTGGTGGAAGGCCGCAAGCATTCGCACCGTCACCGGCAACCCGGATTCGGCCCGTGCCCAGAAATCACTGAGCACTTCCTCGCCGACTTTCACCTTTTCGCCACGGGTGTTCAGGCTCTGACCCGGGTTGAGGACCTTGATGTTGAACCCGAAGACACTGGCGATCATCGCCGCCGACGGCTCGACGTTGTCCTCGCTCTTGCTCTGGGCGATGCCGCGAAGCTCCACCTGCTTGGTCGGCTCATCAGCATCGTTGCTGTGGATGGTGAGGATGCCGGAGCGCAGTTCGTTGCCGCGTGCCGTGCGCTTGTAGACGAAGCGAACCACCACATCGCGGAAGCCGCCGGGAGCGATCGTCGAAGCCCCCCCGCCGGATTCGATCACCCAGTTCGTGCTGTTGATCGTGATATTGGAGATATTCAGCGGCTGGTTGCCGGTGTTGTTGATGCGCAGCGTCGCGACATCAAGCACGGCGTTGGGTAAGTCCTCGTCGAGAATGTTGATGCTATTGAAGACCAGGCGGTCCGGGAACATGAACAAGCCCTGACGGTTCTCCAGCCCGATTTCCGGCCCGGCCGGGGCTGCCTTGACGTTGCGGATAATGCCGACAATGTCGTTCTGATCGTAGTTCACGTTCCATTCTTCGAACGTGAAAACGTACGCGTTGGGAACGATGCTGCCGTCGGCGTTCTTCAGCTGATAGAACCGCACCTTCTTCCGGCGGTTGGCGTTGCCTTCCCAGGTGTTCAGCGCATCCTCGCTGTAAACGACCCGGTCAGTGAATGCGGGGAACTGCCCGTACAAGCCGAACTCGGCGTTGCCGGGATCAAACGAAGTCACACCCTGTGGTGTGACATTGACACTCTGGGCGTCCGCCTGACCGATGTTCATCAGCCGCGTGAGGGAACCTACGTTCCCCGGCTGATAGTAACCCAGCCGGGACGACGGACTTACGCTGTTGGCAAAATTGGCCAGAATCTCGATCGTCACGTCGCCGGGGCCGGCCTTCATCAGTTTTGGCAGCAGCACCTCGTCCGGGGAATTCGGATTGAGCGGGAAATCCAGGACGCTTTCGCTTCCCCCGCTGCGGATGGTGTTGGTGCCGAAGTACAGGTCGAGAATCCGCTGCAGTGAAGGTTCGTTGGAGCCCCCTTCGCCGCTGGTGCCGATGCCGCGCAGATTCAGAACGATCTGCGGGCGGTTGGGATCATTGGTGGTGAGTGTGAGCGTACCGGTCTTGATCCCGGTGCTGGTTGCCGTGAAGACGACGGTAAGCGTAGCCGACTGACCGGCGGCGATGGTCAGGGGAACCGTCGATCCGGTGGCCAGCGAGAACATCGACGCATTGGCCCCGCCGAAGACCGCCTGACTGATCGTCAACGTGCCGGTTCCTGTGTTGCGGATCAGGACCTGTGCCCGGTTCCCCGTGGTAGTGGCATTGGTCGAAACGACATCGTTGAAGAAATAGTCGCGCTTGGGGATATCGGCGATTCCCCCGCCCGGGGTGATCGGCCGCAGCAGGGTGATGCGCTGTGCCCCGTATTCGGCGACGTAGAGGAAGCCGGTGGACGGGCTCTGGGCCAGGTCCAGTGGATCAACAAAGCCGGTCAGCCCCGCATAGCCGGCGTTGGCCTGCGCGATGGTGCCATTGCTGTTGGGGGTGAGCACCAGGATATCATCGCCACCGGAATACCGGGCGATCAGAATCTTTCCGTTGAGCTGGCCGTTGAAGGCGTTGCCCCGGTACTCAATCATGCCGTTGGGCGAGTAATTCTTGCCGAAGTTGTAAACGAATCCGCCGTAATGCGGTTCCGGCTGGGTGCCCACCGGGTAGGCCGCCGGGCGTTCGGGGGTTGGCTCGATCTCCCCGGGATCGGCGCCGCTGGTGGGGTTGCCACCACCGAGGATGTACTCGCCTCGGGTCGGGTTGGGGTGACCGTAATACTTGCCGGGCAGCACGCGGAACAGGTAGTCGTTTTGCGTCGCGACGTTCGTGAGCGCCGTGCCCGCCACGCCTGGCTTGGCCGGAGTGTTGCCGCCGGCGGCCGAGCCGTTGGTGGCGCTGTACATGCTTCCGTTGGAGTGGAAGAGGATGTCGTAGGCGCTGCGCAACCCGGTGGCATAGATCTTAACCGGCGCATTGCTGGCAAACGGGTTGTAGGGGTTGGCGACATCGGTGCGCACGTCGATCGTGCCCGACCCGATGGCATTCACGTCGATCTCGAGGATCGCCGCGGCCATCAGCACTTCGCTCTGCTGGCCCCAGGCGTTGTCGGGGGCACCCATGGCGCTCATGCTGGATACGTTCACGTACAGCCGGCCATTCGGTCCGAAGACGGCCTGATAGTTCTGGTGATCCTTGACACTGCGCGGCAGGCCGACAACGACATCCTGCGCGTTCTGCAGGTTTGCTCCGGTCAGCTTGGTGATTTTTCCCGTGAAGTTGGTGGCCAGGGCCAGCCCCGGCAGCCCGGCGTACTGCCCGTGACTGACGTAGGCGATCAGGTTGCTGGCCGTGCTGTTGGGGGCAAAGGCGATGGACAACGTCATCCTCGGACCGCCTTCGCGGTCGATGATCGTGTTGATCACCTGCCCGGCCCCCAGCGTACCGTCGGAATTTACAGCGAATCGAACGATTCGCCCGTCGATGGTCGTCGCGTAGAGCTTTCCGTCGGGCCCGAATGTCACCCCCGTCCAGGCAGCGCCATAGGTGGTTGGCAGGGGAATTTTCTCGAACGCGATCGAATGATCCACCTGCCCGCCGGCAGTGCCGGTGGTGAAGCTCATGGAAAACGGCACGAAGGCGGCGCCGGTGGTGTCTTTCACCTGGTCGGTGACTTGAAACGTGTAATTGGTGTTGGGCTCCAGAGGGCTGGAAGGCTGATAGACGATGGCGTCGCCTCCACCGGTGGTGTCCACCGAGCCGGGGATCAGCATGCCGTCGCTGGTGCGGAACAGCCGCACGGTGGTCGTGCTGAGCGTGGAAGCATCCACACCACCCCCGATGTTGGGCAGGTTCAAGTCGGCCGCCACGAAGCTGTCACGGCTGACATTCGTCGCCCCGTGCCCCGGACGCGTGCCGGTAATCGTGGGCCGGTTGGCAATCGACTGTCCGGCGGTGATCTGGAAACTGTCGAACGTGACCGTGATTGGCCCGACGTTGTTCTTGTGGAAGGCCAGAATCCCCGCTCGCGACGCGGGGTTGAAAAACGCCAGCTTCTTTGTGCCCGTGAGAGTCAATTCAGCGGGGATCTTGATGAACGCGCCTCCGTTGACCGAATAGAAGGCGGCGACGCGTCCGGATGCCGCGTCTCCGACCAGGCGCAGATCCAGCGTGTTGATGCTGGCGAAACTGCCGATGGGCACTTCCTGCGCCTGGCTACCGGCAGGCAGCGTGGTGGTTGTGCCCGTGTCCGTCGATTGCTCGTCGCGGAATTGCACGAAATTGCCGTTGGATGTGCGGATCGCAACCAGTTTGACGTAGTTGTCCTGATCCGGCCCGAAGTAAATGCCTCCCTGTTCGAACGGATCGTTCATGTAGGAAAGCGGGCCCAGCAGCCGTGCCTGAATCGTGAAACCGCTGGTGGTGCCGTCAAACTGCGTCTCCAAGGCGTTGACCAGCGAGTTATCCGAGCCGCTGTTTCCTCCGTTGGTCGCGTTGCCCGTGGTGGTGAGCCTCAGGACCCCGGCGGTGGTATCCAGATCGATCAGGCTGGCAACATAGGAGCTGGTGGCGTTGCTGTTGACCTGAACGCGCGTGAAGCCCGTTCCCTGACCGTCGCGGTCGATCAGCTCTCCCCGATCCGTGGAAAAATCCAGTAGGAACGGCAGCGACTGAATGGTGTCGATGCCGAAGAGCTTGCGGATTTCCAGGCCTTCCAGCACGGGCATCCAGGCCGGCTTGAGGCGGTCCATGTCAAATCGAGGTTTGATCATACTCACGGATATTTCTCCACTTCCGTCGCAGGCGTCGGTGAGAATCCCCTCATCCGCTGCCTGCTAGCGTTTCGGATAGAGTCTCACGCTGGACGAGTATTGTTTCACATGGAAGCGATCGCGTCGAGGAAACGGGCCATCGAGACGCTTGCAATCTTGTCGCACCCCAATATATAGTGCCGTTCTATCGTGATTATACAATAGGTGGGGTACTTGATAACTGATCCTCGGGCTCGAATGCGGCTCGACGCTGTCGATTCGACGTTGGCAGGACAGGTCGAAAAGACCGTTCGAATCGACCGTCCGAGGTCGCCAACCCGGTTTTATGTTGCCCGAACGGGGGGCAAGTGGTATCGTCTTTGCAGAGTGCGCCCCCGAAGCAATTGCGCGCTCGAGGGTAACGTTTCGCGTCGCTGGCGAGGTTGCTGGCATGCAGGTAGTCCTGGTGATGTTCAAGAACGACGGCTCCCGCCGAAGCTTCTCGCTCCACAAGAGCAGCACGGTTGTCGGACGACGCGAAGACTGCGATGTTCGCATCCCATTAGGTGAAATTTCCCGCAAGCATTGTCGACTGGTTCGCGACGAGACTGGCCTGCGGATTGAGGATTTAGGCTCCTCCAACGGTACGTATGTCAACGGCCAGCGGGTGCAGAGCGCCCGCATTTCCGCCGGAGACACGATACAGATCGGTTCCGTGGTGTTCGTGGTTCAACTGGACGGGGTGCCGGCGGACGATCAGATCGTTCCCCGCACGGTGGCATCCCGCACAAACGCTACAACTGTCGCACCTTCACAGGCGGAGCCGACGATCCTGAGCCAGACAACCGAATCTCAGGCATTTGATCCGGCGTCGATATTGGACCACCCCATGGATTCAGGCGCCGTCGACGCGCTGGACAGCTCGGCGATCGCCCACGACATCGCCGCCGATCTGGAACGCGTGAACCGTTCGCGGTGATCTCTTGTTGTCACCGGTCTGCCAGTCAGTCGGCGCGTATGCTCGTCGAAGTTCTCCAGTCGCGCCAAGTCTCCCAATTTAACGTGACGACGCACCCCAGGCTGCCGAGCGGGACCGCAGGCACGTAGAGCGTTCGTTGACCCGCCCACCGCGACAACCAGCATCGGTCTGCACCAACGAGTGCGCGGCTGAAGAGGTTGCCGCGCGGGTCTTATCGACGGCCTCCGAATCGCGGCTCCGCACGGGGCAGGGTAGCCACGGACAGCGTTGTCCATGGGCCCATGCGGCGTTCGAGGATCAGCAACCGCACCAGGTCCGCCGCCGCCTCCAGCATCCAGGCATGAATCAATCCCCCGCAGTCGATCGGGGTCAGCCCGGTCTGCCGAACCAGCGCGGTGGTGATGGCCTTGGCCCGGTCGCTGTCTCCGGCGAGAAAACATGCCACTTTGTACTGTTCGAGCACCTCGGGAGGGTGATCCCACAATTCCTGAGCGATGGTGTTGAAGGCCTTGACCACCAGCGCATCGGGGGCATCTTCCTGCACGAGCTGAGCAAACGACTGACTGGGCATCGGCGGGAACCGGAAATTGGTCGGAATCTCGCGATTGTTCACGTCGATCAGCACCTTGCCGGCCAGAGGCGCCACGGAACTGAGAAAGCGGCTGGGAAGCTCCCGCGCCGTCAGCAGGATGGTCTCGCCAAATCGAACCGCCTGATCATTGCTGCCTCCCTGCGTGCCCCGGCCCACTTCTTCTGCAAGACGTCGGCCCTTCTCGGTGTCGCGGGAGCCGAAGAAAACCTCATGCCCCAGCTCGGCCCACGAGGCTCCGAGCACACGACCCATGTTTCCACTGCCAAGAATTCCGATTTTCATTCGATCCTCCGTAACCCGGGCATCTGACGCCCGATGCGATCGCTCTGTCCAGACATCGCAGGGACATTACGCCGGGAAAAACCGTTCGAAGCGTACTGCGCCCGCTTCCGCTCGTCGATTGTTTTGAGGCTCGCTGCACCGCTGAGGCTGACCCGGGTACACGCGGCAGATCCGGTTGGCCCCTCCCGCTCGGGCCGCGCCGGTGTCGCTGATCGGCAAAAGCGGTTACAGTAAGCCGCCAAGGCCCCGGGGCAACTGCGGGTCTGGGAGGTTGCCCCGGGGTCGCCGAGGACTGCCCCAGCCCCGGCAGGACTTTATGGATCGTTGAAGCGAAAGGCATCATGCCCCCTGATAGCGGCCCTGCAGAACTGGAGCGTGCCCGCCAATTCCTGCGGCGGGCGGTCGAATTGAGCGAAGAAGGCGTGCGGCACGGCCGCGGAGGGCCGTTCGGAGCCGTCGTCGTGCGTGGGCAGCGCATCATCGGCGAAGGGTGCAATCGCGTCCTTTGCGACCAGGACCCCACAGCTCACGCCGAAATCGTCGCCATCCGCGCTGCCGCTGCGGCGTTGCGATCGTTCGACTTACGCGGTTGCGAAATCTTCGCATCCAGTCAGCCATGCCCGATGTGCCTGGCCGCAATTTACTGGGCCCGGATCGACCGGGTGTACTTCGCCAACACCATCGAGGATGCTGCCCGGATCGGCTTTGATGATTCCCTGTTTTACCGCGAGATCGCCTTGCCGATCGAACAACGATCCTTGCCACAGGTGCGGGTAGAGCTTCCCGAAGCGATTCGCGCTTTTGAGTTGTGGATCGCGAAACCCGATCGAATCCCCTATTGAAGCTTCCTCAGAACTGTATCCCCGATGAGCTCCTGATGGCCCGCGCGCTGAACGGCCTTCTGCTGACGATCCGGAAGCAGCCGCTTCGGGCGGCGCCGCGCAGCGCGAGCTGTGGAAGCGCAGCGCGCGGCTGAATCGGTGCCCTGCACCGTTGACGCCGCGCCCGGGATGGTGCCCGACGCTGCATCCTCTGCACCGGCGTCATTCGCCCGGGCGCCGCGCCGGGGGCTCGCCCCGGCGATCATCGGTCTTGCCGTTGCGGGTCTTCACCGTACCGTGAATGATGGCCGTGGGATCGATGTGCAATCGCCCGCCGCGGTTGATCGCATTCTTGCCCACCTGGCCACTGACAATGACCTTGGCCCCCTCGTGCACAATCAAGTCGCCGCTTACGATGCCGAGGATGTGCACCCGTCCGCCTCTCTCAACCTGCATATTGCCGTAGATCGCCCCGCGCACGTAGAGCTTGCCCCCTTCGATGACGGTAACATTCCCACCGATCGAGCCCCAGAGCGTGAACGGCTCGTACACCACCACGTCGCCGGCAATTTGGCCGCGCTCTTCACGCATGGTCAGGAGCGGGCAAGCGCCGAAAGATCATCCTCACCCAGCGCCTGCCGCAGGCCACGATTGCTCTTGACCTGAATCGCAAGCAGGATCAGCACGGCCAGGATCGGAAATCCCGCGAAGCGCGCCCATTTCAAGATCGCGCCGGCATTCAGACCGTTTTCGAATCGCGCGAACTGGAGCAGCTCATCCCAGGTATACAGCACCCCGGGAATCATGAATTCACGACTGGTCATGGCCGCGTCTCGCAGGAATGCCTGCCATGGAAAGATCAGCACAATAAACACCAGACACCAGATGAACGCGCTGGTGACCCGCGCCACGCCAATCAGCCGGCCAACCAGCATGATCTGCGTGATCAGGTAGAGCACCAGCGCCAGCACGATCGAAAGGGTCAACGAAAGAAACGTGACCCCGGCCAGCAGATAATGCAGTGGATCGACCCACTTGGATACCGGAGCCACTGGGGTCGAGGCGACGGCGGGCGTTTCCAAGGCCGGCAGGGTGCTTCCGGTTGCCTCCGCAGCGGCCGGCGCCGGGGCGAACAGGATGTCGCTGAACCGCGCTGTGAAGAACAACCCCAGTTGCACCAGCAACATCAGCAGTAACAGGAGCACCAGGGCGCTCTTGGCGCGCCGGGCCACGAGCATGGCATCGGCGTAGTCGGCGGCGGTGGCGACGGATGAATCGGGCATCGTGGAGTCCTTTCCAGCTCGGCTGGCGCTGGTAAGTAACGCAAATCACACAACGGTTCAACGCATCCCATCCAGCGGGATCTCGCGCGCGAGGGCGCAAGCCGGTCCGCGGGGCCGAATCCTGTCAACCCGGTGCAATCACCCCAGCGCCTTCAGCCGCGCGACCACCTGATCCCGCGCAACGGATTCCTGCTGCTGCGTTGCCATGTTCTTCAGATTGACGGTTCTGGTGGCAAGTTCAGCATCCCCGACGATAATGCACCAGTTGGCCTTCTCACGGTCGGCCCGTTTGAATTGGCTTTTGACGTTGCGGCCGGTCAGGTCCATATCGGTAACGATGCCGGCGGCGCGTAACTGCTGTGCCAGCATCAGGTTATGTTTAACGGCAGCATCTCCCAGG
>JAVQWE010000092.1:0-8586 GCA_033579175.1 Phycisphaerales bacterium
CTCTTCATCGCAGGCGGGGCACATCACCGGCGATAGAGCGCGCCGGCAACTTCCACTACAATCCCGGGTGTGGAACGGAATCCGATTCAGCAGCTGCCTGAGGCACTGGTCAATCGTATCGCTGCCGGCGAGGTCATCGAACGCCCTGCCAGCGTGGTCAAGGAGCTGGTGGAGAACTCCATCGATGCCGGCGCAAGTCAGGTGATTGTGGAGATCGAGGATGGCGGCCGAGAGCTGATCCGCGTGATCGACGACGGGTGCGGGATTCCTCCCGAGCAGCTTCCCTTGGCCTTCGCGCCCCACGCCACCAGCAAGATCGCTTCGGATGAAGATCTGTTCCGCATCGCCACGCTGGGCTTCCGTGGAGAAGCACTGGCCAGCATCGGTTCGGTGAGCCACGCTCGAATCGTCTCCCGCGTGCCCGAAGCCTCGGCGGTCGCCTACGAAGTGAGCAATCGCGGGGGGCAGGTCAGCGACCCGCAGGCCGCGGCGGGCAACCCGGGCACAACCGTCGAGGTGCGGCATCTGTTCTTCAACGTTCCGGCGCGACGAAAATTTCTTCGCGGCGCACAGACCGAGTATGGCTACATCTACGACCAGTTGTTGCGAACCGCCTTGCCTCTACCACATATAGCGTTCAAGCTCCTTCATAACGGTCGTCTGGCGCTTCACCTGCCCCCCTCCAGCCCGCAGGAACGCTGGCTTTGTGCCTGGCCGGATGAGTTCCGTCAGCAATGGCTCCCCGTCGAAGCCGCCGATGCCGAAATCCGGCTCCGCGGCATCGTCGGTCTGCCCGAACTGGCCCGACCCGTGATGAAATACCAGTATTTTTACCTCAACAACCGCCCGATCCGGGATAAGACCATCCTTCACGCCTTCCGGGAAAGCTACCGCGGGTTGACCGAGCCGGGCCGATACCCCGCGGGGGTGCTGTTGCTGTCGATGCCCCCGCAGGATGTCGATGTGAACGTGCATCCCACCAAGGCCGAGGTACGATTCCGCGACAGCGGGCGAATTCATGGCCTGGTGCTCTCTGCGGTTCGGGAGCAGCTTCTCGGCAGCGATCTTACTCCGCGCGCTGTCCCGGCGAATCGACCCTCGATCGACTCCCGCGAACGCGCCTCGATGCGGCAGCAACTGGCAGATTTCTTCCGGACGGTCCAGCCGGCGGTGACACAACCGGTCCTTCCCTTGCTCCCGGATGAGCCTCGATCGACGGAAGGCTCGCTCAAGACTGTTACCGGCTTGCAGGCCAATCATCCACCGACCTCGGAGGCGCCGATTTCGGCCTCGGCCGGCCCGGAAATCGCCGCCTCCGGTGATTCGCCTGCATCTTCATCTTCATCGGTCGGCTGCCAATCGTCCCAGCGGCTGCCGGGCGGGCTGGGCACCGGGACGGCGCCGGTCGGCCCGGGGGTGAAAGATTCTGTTCCCGCTCGTTCCCTCCCCGCCGATCAGCCGCTGCCGCGCAGCCCTGTGGCTGAGGGCGGGCGGCGGGAAGTCGGCCGGGCGATTCAGTTGCACAACAGCTATCTCGTGGCAGAGACAGAAGACGGGATGATCATCATCGATCAGCACGCACTGCATGAACGGGTGATCTTCGAGGAACTTCTGACACGGATCACGCGCGGGCCGCTGGAGAGCCAGCGGCTGCTGATTCCACTGGTCTTTTCGGCCGGTGCCACGCAGATCGAGCTGATCGAGCAAATGCGAGCCCTGCTGGAACGACTGGGAATCGAACTCTCGCCTGTCGGCCCCGATCGCGTCGCTGTGCAGGGGTTTCCGTCCTTCCTGCACCGGCTTGATCCGGGTGAATTCGTGCGGGAACTTCTGGAGCGAGCCGAACAGCAACTGCTGGGCCTGACCGAGGAACAGTTGCTTCATGAAGTGCTGGACATGATGGCCTGCAAGGCGGCCGTGAAGGCGGGAGAGGCACTGTCGGCAGAAGAGATCGCGGCCCTGCTGGCCCGTCGGGAACTGGTGGAGCGAGCCAGCAACTGTCCCCACGGTCGGCCGACGACACTTCGGCTGTCCCTCCGCGACCTGGAGAAACAGTTCAAGCGAACGGGCTTCTAACGCGGGAAACTCCCCCAGGCTGCGGAAGACGCAGAATCTCCGCAGGCCTTGCGCCGGGCGACGCCCAAGAGGTCCCCGGGGGCCGGGGCTTCCCCGAAAAGGTACCGAACCCAGCAGAGCGGTCCGGATACAGGGCTCGATCAGGCTCACGGCCGGCGAAAGGCTCCGTGGCGAGCCGAGCCGCGTGCAAGGGCCTTCTAAGAAGCTCAGTCGAGCGTGACTCGGCCGATCCGCATGATCCGGACGGATCTCCGGCGAATGAAGGATCAGGTGCAGCATCGCTGAGGGGTATGGCTCCGGTATTCTTCAAAGGATTGGTTCTCCCAACGCGCTGTGTGGATCACGGCGGGAGGATTGGTGGTCCGTGCCCGGCTGGCGCGCTGTACCCGTAGTCTCCAGCGTGCTGCATGGCGGGTACTTGCGGGAAGTTGACCAAGGCGAAGTGGTGGCGGGCTATACCTGAAAGATCCAACGTCTTGGCTGGGGTGTGATAATTTGGGGGCTTTGGATAGTCTAGGACAATTTGTTGGCCGGGGCACTCGGCTTGAACGGGTACCGATACCTGCAGAGATCACCCAATCTGCGAGGCTTCGGGCGTTTTGGCCCGCAGGGAGCCCGCGGTTGGGGTATGCATCCAAGTTCGGAAGGTCAGCCAGCCGGCGGTACCGTGCCGGCCATGGCGAGCCTGTTCACTGAGGAAGAGATGGCGATAATGGTCGGCAGTCATGAAATCAGGTCAGGAAACCCGTGCCCTGCTGAGCATCGTGCTTCCGGTTCACAACGAACAGGCGGTCCTGCCAGCGACGTACGACCGGCTGGCGCTGCTGTCTCCCACGTTGGCAGAGTGGGGGCTGGATTACGAGCTGGTGTTCGTGAACGACGGTTCGACCGACGAAACCCCCGAGTTGCTGGATCGACTGGCCGGGCGCGACCCCCACGTTCGGGTGGTCCATCTGGCCCGGAATTTCGGGCATCAGGCTGCCGTTTCGGCAGGTCTGCTGATGGCGCGCGGCTCGGCGGTCGCCATCATGGATGCCGACCTGCAGGACCCACCTGAAGTCCTGCCTGCGTTCCTGGCCAAGTGGCGCGAAGGGTTTCAGGTGGTCTACGCAATCCGCCGAAAGCGTAAGGAGGGCGCGCTGAAGCGCGCGGCTTATTGGACCTTCTACCGCTTGCTCAACGCCATCAGCGAAATCTCGATTCCTTTGGATTCCGGCGATTTTTGTCTGCTGGATCGCACCGCCGTTGACCTGCTCAACAGCCTTCCGGAACGGCAGCGGTTCGTCCGTGGGCTGCGCACCTGGATCGGGTTAAAGCAGGTGGGGGTGGAGTATGAACGCGACGCCCGCCACGCCGGGACGCCCGCATACACCCCCGGCAAGCTCGTTCGCCTGGCCATTGACGGGCTGGTGAGCTTCAGCAACGTCCCCCTGAAGCTGGTGACGCGACTGGGCATCCTCAGCCTGCTGGCGTCGCTGGTGATGGCCGGCTGGGTGTTCTATGCCTTCAAATACGACGCCGCCACCCTCCGCGGCTGGACCAGCACGGCCTGCCTGATCCTTTTCATGGGGTCTGTGCAGATGATTTCGCTGGGGATTATCGGGGAATACCTTTCGCGGATCTTCCTGGAAGTGAAGGGGCGGCCCACCTTCCTCATCGCCCGAGTTACCGAGCAGAGCCATCAGGGTGCTCCCGAGGCGGAGCGAAGTGAGACGAATCGATGATCGCGCAGCTGGTAGTTGTCCTGATCTTCCTGGCATCCGCGTACATCACCTGGACGCGTGGCGTGGCGTTCACGTGCATGCTGGTCTACCTGCCTGTGCAGTTCTTCCTGGCCTCGACCGAGGCGATCCGCCTGCCGCTTCTACCGGACATGACCAGCCAGTTTGCCGTGGGCTACGGCCTGCTGGCCGGACTGCTGTTCCGCGGTGGCGAGCACATCCCGTTCCGGTGGAACATCCTGGATACGATTGTGACAAGCCTGTGGATGCTGGCCGTCGTCAGCGAATTCAGCTCCGAAGGCCTGTCGATGGCAAGGAACGCGCTGGGAGACGGGTTTCTGGGCATGATCACCCCGTATTTCATGGCGCGCTGGGCGTTTTTCAGCGCGCCGGCTCGTCGGGTGGGGTTCTGGTCGGTCGCCCTCTGTGCGGTCATCCTGTGTCTGCTGTGCCCGATCGAAATGCGGCTGCGGCCGCAAATCTGGAGCCGGATTCTTGAGCAGTTCGGGCTTTACGAGGCGGCCAACTCGATGCCGCTGTATCGATTTGGTCTCGCCCGGGCACAGACGACTTTCTGGCAGCCGATGGACCAGGGGCTTGCCGGGGCGATCATGGCAGGACTGGTAGCACTATTTGCCTCCACGACCTCGATCGGTCTTCGCAACTGGAAGGCGTGGGTGGGGATCGCCGCGGGGGTTTGCGTGTCGCTGGCCTCGCTGAGCTTCAGCGCGTTTCTGACGCTGGCGGTCGCAGGGGGTGTGTTTGTCGTGGTCTACTGCCTGCCTTTCCTTGGGCGGGCGGTGCTGCTGTTTGTCCTTGTGGCGGGGATCGGCGCGGTGGGATTCTCGCGGCACATGCTGTCGGTGGAGCTTCCGGAGCGCGACGAGAAATTCGGTCAGACGGTTGCCGACAGCCTCTACATGCGGACGCTCATCATGCAGCAAGCGTGGCCGGTGATGCAGGAGGCGGGCTGGCTGGGCTTCGGGAAGCGCGTCGATAAAAGCAGGCTGGAACTGGATAGTGTGGACAACGCCTACCTGCTGATGGTCGTGCAGCGCGGGTGGCTTTATTTTGTGGTGTTCCTGATGATTCCGCTCGTGCTGGCGGTGCGCACCGCCGCGATCTGGAAGCGGGCGCCCAGTGAATCGCAGCGGATCCCCGTCCTGATTTCCTTCAGCGTACTGCTGGCGATCCTGGTGGCGATGTACACGATTTTCTTCGGGTTCGTGTACGCGCGACTGTGGATTGTGCTGCTGGGTCTGTTCGGCTCGCTCAGCGATGTGCTGCTGGGCCGATCGCTTCTGGAGAGCGAGCGCCCGGTGGGTGTGGTCATCCCCGCCAGAACCGGCCTGCCCGTCCGAACGGCCGTTCCGGCCGGCGGGAGGACCTGATGTCGTCCACGGCGTGGCGTTGCGCGGTGGGGCTGGTGCTGCTGTTGGCCCTGGTTGCCCGCTTGAGCGCCGTGTTCTGGCTGAAAAGCTGGGATTACCCCCTGCCCGGACCCAGCCGTCAACTGGCGCAATCCTTGCTCGAGTACGGCGCACTGTATTACCGGGATTGGTCGTATTTCGGACCCAGCAGTGTACTTTCCCCTGTCTATCCAACGCTCTTGGCCGGGCTGTTTGCCATCTTCGGGGTGGAAAACCCGACCGCCTATTTTGCCGCACTGGCCACCAATGCCGTCCTAGGCGCGGCCGCCGCGGCCACAGCGATCGCGTTGCTGCGGCGGCTGACCGACCGTCCCGGCCCGGCCTTGGCAGCGGGCGCTCTGGTGGCGATCTGGCCGCCTCAGGTGGTCGCCGCAGCCTGTGTCCAGCCGATCGCGCTGACGGCGTGGGTGGTGCTCCTGGGCTGTCTGATGTGGCATCGATTAATGCAGCAGGGAACCACACTTTCGAGCCTGAACTTTGCCATCGCGGCCGCACTGGCCGTACTCCTGATGCCCGCAATGCTTCTGGCTGCGGTGTTGGCACTGGGGGCACTGCTGATACAGCCGGCGCGATCGCTGGATGTTCGCCTGCGAGATGTTTCCCTTCTACTGGCGGCGATGGCGTTGCTGGTCTGGCCTTGGGTTGCGCGGAACCGGGTCGTCCACGAGAAATGGCTTCTGACGACGGCGTTCTGGCAGCAGGTCTGGGCCGGCGCCAACCCGAACGCCACCGGATCGGACAGGCTGCCCCTCACCCCCGAGCGCCGCGCCGCGGCGACGCAGTTTCGACCCGACGACGAGCCAGCCGGTGAAGCGGTGCGCATTCCCATGATGCAGGTGGACCTGCTGGATGCCGCGCGCCGATCGGCGCTGCGCGGCCAGCGGGAAGTACAACGGGAAGCGCTCTTCCGCCAGTGGACCATCGAATATGTTGCGCAAAACCCGTGGCGCTGGCTCGGTCAACTGCCCATTCGGCTTCTAAAGACCTGGTTCATTGATTGGGATCATCCCCTTTCCCGCCATCCGCTGGCGATGTTCCCCAGAGCGGCATTGTCGGTTGTGGCGCTGGCGGGCGCGGTGGCACTCGGTTGGCGCGGCGCGCCGATGGTAGCGGCGTGTGTGGCAATCCTTGCCTGGGCGGGCCTTTCTGCCGCTTCGGTCAAGCAGACGATCATCATGGAGCCGCTGCAGATCACTTTGGCGGTTGCCGGTCTGGCCATGCTCCAAGGGCGCCGGCGAGAGCAGACGATCGTTGCCCCCGCACGGACGGGGGTTGAGTCATGAATTACCTCGTGGTGAACCACATCCCGTTCGCACTGGGTTCCGCGCGGGACCTGGTGCGCAGCTCGTCGGTGGCGCTGGACGACTTTCGTGCGCAGGCGGCGGCGCTCCGGGAGGTTGCGATCCGAATGATGATCGCGGCACCGGTGGTTCCGGCGCACCACCCTGCGGCGGCGCGATGCGATTCCGAGCCGTTTGCACCGGATGCCTTCGGATTCGAGCTGCTGCACCTGCCCGTCTACCAGTCGATGCGCGCCTATCTTCGGGTCAAAGGCCGGCTGATTGGTGCGCTGCGCCAGTGCATTGCCTCCGCCGAAATTGTGCAACTGGGCTACGGGGGGCATCCCATGATGCTGGGGGAGGTGGGCTGGCCCATTGCCGGCGAACTCGGCCGCCGCCGCGTATGGATGTTTGATGCGACCGAGCCATTTGCCGTGCGACGTTTCGCGGCCCGACGCCATGGCAGCGTGCTGCGCCGCGTCCTGAAGGACCGGCTGATCGCCCACCAGATCCGCTTCTGCCGCAGGGCAATTGCGGAAGCCGATCTGGTAATCAGTCATCACCCGGCCGTTGCGGATCGTTTCCGGCGGGTGTGGGGGGGGCATTGTCATCGTTTCGACGCCCCGCTGTATGGTCAGGCCGACCTTCCCACGGAGGCGGAACTGACGGCGATCTGCGCCCGAAGGGCCGATAACTCCCGACCACTTCGCCTGGCGTTTTTCCCGCCGATCCGCCCGACCGACCCGGCCGATCACGTCATCAGAGCATTGGCTCATTGTCGCCGGCTGAGCGTGCCGGTGGAGCTGATGTGCATCGGTTCGCGGGAGGATTTTCAGCAGATTCAGGAGCTGGCGGGCGCTCTGGCCATGGGGGAATTCGTCTGTCGCAGGGACACTCCTTCCGACGTCCGCCTGACGATGAAGCACTTGGACGAATGCGATGCACTGATCTGCGTGTCGTCTGAGGGAATCGTCGAAACGCAGGTTTTCCCCGCCATGGCACGGGGATTACCGGTCGTGGCCTATGAGAATCCGGCTACCGATCGCCTGATCGAAACTGCCGGAGCGGGTAATGTGATTCCCTTCGGGAATGTGCTGCTGCTGGCGCAGGCAATCCTTGATCTGCACCGCCGTCGGGCGCTGCTCAACCGCTTCGGGGAGAGGGCTTGGCGGGCCGCGGCGACGCGCACGCGGGAGCACATTCACCGCCAGCGCGCCCGGCGGGTGGCGGAGATGGTCGCGATGAGTCGTACGGCAGGGTAACGTCGGGATGAAGATTCTTGTTGTCATCGTCAATTGGCGGACACCTCAGCTCACGGTGCAGTGCCTGCGCGCCTTGGCCGGGGAGGTTACGGAAGAGGTTCGAGTCGTCGTTGCCGACAACGACTCACGCGACGATTCGCTGCAGGTCATCGCGGATGCGATTGCCGAAAACCACTGGCACTGGTGTGACCTGCTGCCGTTGCCTCGAAACGGGGGCTTCGCCTACGGGAATAACGCGGCGATCCGGTTCGGGCTGCAGAAGGGCAACCCGGAGTATCTGTATCTGTTGAACCCAGACACGATCGTTTTTCCCGGGGTCATCGCCCGACTTGTGGAATTCATGGATGCTCACCGGCAATGCGGGATTGCCGGCAGCCGGGCCGAAAACCCGGATGGTTCGGTCCGCAGGTCGGCTTTTCGCTTTCCTTCGATCGCCGGGGAATTCGAGCGGCAGGCGGAGTGGGGTCTGGCATCTCGATTGCTCCGGCGAGCGGCCGTCGCCTTACCCATCCCGGATACCCCGACGCGCGTGGACTGGGTAAGCGGTTGCGGAATGATGATCCGCCGGGACGTCTACGATCGGATCGGCCCGCTGGACGAGGGGTACTTCATGTACTATGAGGAGACCGACTTCTGCCGGCGCGCAGCCCGCTGCGGCATCGAATGCTGGTATGTGCCGGCCAGCCGGCTGATCCACCTGGTCGGGCAGTCTTCCGGGGTGACCGGTGCGGCGCGGGGCAGTCGCCGACGGCCGGCGTACTGGTTCGAATCCCGCTGGCGGTATTTTGAGAAGAATCACTCCTGGCTGTATGCCATG
>JAVQWE010000093.1:0-8551 GCA_033579175.1 Phycisphaerales bacterium
AGCTGGGAATGGTGCTGCACTGGTGGAAGCGCCGGGCAACCGAACGGAACTGGCGAACGAAGCTGGCAGTCAACGGAATCGGACTTGTCGTCACCGGTTTTACCCTGGTGACGCTCTGCATCTTCAAGTTTCATGACGGCGGGTGGATCACGCTGATTGTGACATCGGCGGTGGTGACGATGGCAGTCGCGATTCGCCGCCACTACCAGAGGGCAGCCAACGAGCTGCATCGGCTGGACAGCATTGTCCGTGCCACGGATCGTTACTCCCGGAGCATCTCTGTGCAGCCGCCCGCGAATGAAGGCAGAACGGCCATCGTACTGGTCAACGGATACAACGGCCTTGGCCTGCATACGTTCTATGGCATCTTTCGCTTCTTCCCGCGGACCTTCAGCCGATTCGTTTTTGTTCAGATTGGCGCGGTGGATGCCGGATCGTTCAAAGGCGCCGAGGAACTCGAAAGGCTTCGGGAGGACACCCGGCGACAGGCACAAGCGTACGTCGAGTTGTGCCACCGGCACGGGCTGCAGGCGGAGGCAAGAACGGCCATCGGCACTGACCCGATCGCGGAGATCTCCGCAATCACCGACCGCCTTCTGAGAGAGCATCCCGGCGCGGTAGTGTTCGGAGGGCAGCTTGCGTTTGTCACCGAGACGGTATGGACGAGGCTGCTGCACAACTACGTGGTCTTCACGATGCAATCGATCCTTTGCCGGCGCGGCGTTCCATTTGTGATCGTACCGGCGCGGGTGTAAAGGCTTTATGCTGCCTCATCATGCTCGGCCAGCACCGCTTCGCGCCGGCTGCCGACGGGCGGGGAATTGTCTTCGCCGTTGGTCAATCCCAGCTCTTCCAGAAGCTTTTCGGGCACTTCGCCGGTGTTGCGGCACTTGGGGTAGCCACTGCAACCCAGGAACGGTCCCCGGCGGCCGCTGCGGATGACCATGGGCTTGCCACACTCGTCGCAATCGATGTCGGTGGTGATGGGGAATTTCACGCCCGCCGAAGGCGCCTCTCGAAGCGTGGGATTGGCTTGCAGGATGGAGGCCACCGCCTCCTGACTGCGCGCTGCGCCTTCCTTGAGCATTGGCAGAAGCGCCTCCACCTGCCGGAGCTGATCGTCCTGCAGCTTCTTCACCATTTTCGTGCTGCGGCATTTGGGGAAGGCCGAACATCCCAGGAATGGTCCGCGTTTGCTGTCACGCAGGAGCATGGGGCTGCCGCATTTTTCGCAGGGGATCGTGGTTTTGATCGGCGGGGGCTTGGGCGGCACCGGGTTGCCTTCTTTATCCAGGTTGATGATCGTGGAGCAGACCGGCTCTCCCTCCGGGTTCCTGATGGAATAACCGGAGCAGCCCAGGAACTCACCATATCGGCCGCGGCGGCGAATCATCTCCCGTCCGCAGGCGGGACACTTGAACGCGCTCACCTCGCGCAAGAGGGGCTTTCCGTGCACATCGACTGGCTGCGTGGCGCCGCATTTGCGATCGCTGCAGGCAAGGAAGAAGCCGTTCTTACTGATTCGATACAGCATCTTTTTGCCGCAAGTCGGGCAGTCGTAGGGAGATTCGGTTCCGCCGGCGTGCTCCAGCTTCTCCAAAGCCGCTTTCACATCCTGGTGAAACGGCCCGTAGAAGTCCCTCAACAGCTTGACCCAGTCGGTGTGAGCCTCCTCGATCTGGTCGAGTTTGGTTTCCATATCGGCGGTGAAGCCAACGTCCATGATCTCGGGAAAGGCCTGAATCAGCTTGTCGGTAACGACCTTGCCGAGAAGCGTCGCATGGAAGCGCCGATCGATCTGCACGACGTACTGACGTTCCTGAATCACCGAAATAATGTTGGCATACGTGCTGGGACGCCCGATGCCCAGCCGTTCCAGTTCCTTCACGAGGCTGGCTTCGGTAAAGCGCGGCGGGGGCTGAGTGAAGTGCTGGGTGGGATCGATTTCGATGGGGAACACCGCCGTGCCTTCCTGCAAATCCGGCAGCAACTGATCTTCGCTCAATACGCCGGTGATCTTCATGAAGCCGTCGAAAA
The DNA here is from genome assembly GCA_033579175.1 of Phycisphaerales bacterium. Classification (GTDB taxonomy): domain Bacteria; phylum Planctomycetota; class Phycisphaerae; order Tepidisphaerales; family Tepidisphaeraceae; genus JAVQWE01. Next base: position 2,038 of record JAVQWE010000093.1, read on the forward strand.
CCAGCTTCCGGCCGGTGGCCTTGAAGACGCATTCAAATCCCCCCTGGCCGCCGACACCCGAGCTCTGCGCGACGATCGTCGCCGTTGTCTGATCGAATTCTGCCGGTGGCATCTGGCAGGCGACGAAGCGGTTATAGATCAAGTGATAGAGCCTGCTTTCATCGGGAGAGAGGCGACCGTGGGCGTCTCCCGGCGTAAAGGACAGATCGGTGGGGCGAATCGCCTCATGAGCCTCCTGAGCGCTCTTGTTGCTCGAGGCGTAGATGTTGGGGCTCTCGGGCAGGTATTTGTCGCCGAATTCGGCCTTGATAAAGGCGCGAACCATGTTGATCGCTTCGTCGGAGAGATTGGTGGAGTCGGTTCGCATGTACGTGATGCGCCCGGACTCGTACAGGGATTGTGCTGCCCGCATGGTGCGCTGCGCGCCAAAGCCGAGGCGGCTGCTGGCGGCCTGCTGCAGCGTGCTGGTGATGAACGGGGGAGGCGGGCGGGACTGCGAGCGCTTCTTTTCAACCTGGCGCACCGTGAAAGCGGGATGTTCACCGACTTTCCCGATCACCCGGATCAGGTGACGCGCAACGCCTCGGGCTTCAGGGTCTTCTGATCGCTCTTCAGCGGTCTTGATCAGGCCTAAAGCGGAGGCGACACGCAATGCTTCCTCGCGGCCGATTTTCTCGAACTTCCGACCGGACACCTCGATCAGCTCGGCGGTGAAGGCGTTGTGAGCGGCGAGCCATTTGTCCCGCTCGGCCCGCGTCCGGGGGCCATTTCCGGTGTTTTCCAGAAACGCGTGCCACTCGGTTGACAATCGCGGCGCTGCCGCCCGGTCGGTCACGAAGACTGCGCCGATTTTCCAGTATTCTTCAGGCTCAAACGCCTCGATTTCGCGCTCGCGCTCCACGATAAGCCGAACGGCTACGCTCTGTACGCGTCCGGCAGACAGGCCCCTGGCCACCTTCCGCCACAGCAGGGGCGAAATTTCATAACCTACGATGCGATCAAGTACGCGGCGGGCCTGCTGGGCATTGACCCGATCCATGTCCAGCTTGTGAGGCTTTTCAAAGGCCTTTTTGATCTCAGACTTGGTGATGGCGTTGAAGATGACCCGTTTCACCCGATCATCCGGGATTTCCAACGCCTCTTTCAGATGCCAGGCGATGGCCTCACCTTCGCGATCGAGGTCGGTCGCGAGGAACACATCCTCAGCCGATTTTGCGAGCTTTTTCAGTTCACTGACAATCTTTCCCTTACCCTTTTCCTCGATGATGACGTATTCGGGTTCGAAGGTTTTGAGGTTGACTCCCATTCCCTTGCTGGGGAGGTCGCGGATGTGCCCCATCGAGGCCTTCACGACAAAGTCGTCCCCGAGGTAACGGTTGATGGTCTTTGCCTTGGCGGGTGACTCGACAATTACCAGATGTTTGCCGGTTCGTCTGGCCATGAAATCAGGGCGAGTTTTCGTAAGTCCTTGTCACATAAGCACCTATCGTCCGTGGAACACCGGTGCTTGACATTTTCTGCACTCCTCCGACCGCCCCTGAAGCGGGCCGGGATGATTGCGGGCGGGGGGATGGCTGTCAAGACCGACTTGCATAATCGGACGATTCCGGGCAACAGAGGCTACACGTCGAATCCGCGGTCTCGGTTCGCGAAAATCGCTCGGAGGGAGCAGATTGCGCGGGAATTCGCGGCTGGCTCGCATTCCATAAGTCTCTGCGCGATCAGCGTTTATGGAAATTTCACCCCCCGCTTTCCGAGGGTGCCAGTGCCGCAATGCCGCAAATTTCCGCACCATGCTGGTTCACGGAACATCAAAGGCCTTGACGCGCTCGATTGCAAAGGCGGCTTGACTCGCCAAGGCGTCAGCGAGGGCACCGGCGGGCAGCCCGCGCAGCCGGCCGGTGCCGGCTCGGTGGGTTCTGACGCTGCGATGTGCCACCCTCGACCACCGGCGAACCCTGCGTCCCCCCGTCGTGCCCGATCGCAGCCACCCCCATTGCGACGGCGATTTCTATCGGACAGGCTCCACCGACATGCGCACGGCGACTCGCTGGATCAGGAACAGATCACGCGCTGGCTGAAACCGTTGACCACTTAAGGGGCTTCGAACGGGAACCTCGCTCAATCCCCCGGGAATGGTGGCGCGGATATTCCGTTGCAGATTCTCCAGCGAGGATCCGGCAATCTGCGAGATCAACGCCCGATCGGCATCGTTGGCAAGTTCAGCAAACGGGTTGTATACGACGTTGTGAAACTCGTCAGCGGTATCAAGCCCCGGATTGTCTGCGAGATTGAAAAAGAACTGGTTGGTGGCCAGCCCCTGCGGGCCGCTGCGGACGAACGCCACCGTTCCAAGGCGATTGCTGTTGCCCTCGGCAAGCGGTTCCTGATTGATCGGAGCATCAAGGACATCCTGGACGACGCGCGAGTTTTCGGCTTCCCCGACGACTCGCAGCGCCCCGGCCTGAAGCACAAAGCCCGGCGCCGCGCGGTTGAAAAAGGTGCCATCATACCGGCCGCTGTTGGCGTAGGAGAGGAAGTTTGCCACGGAGACCGGGGCGAAGTCGCGCCTCAGGCGAAGATCGAGAATTCCCACGGTCGTGGTCATGCGCGCCAGCGGGCGGGATGACGTGTCAGGGCGTGCGATGAAATGAAAATCCCCCCCGTTGCGCCCGTCACCGGTGGGAAGTGCGCCCGTGAACTCCCCGTCCAGCCGCTTGCGTCCGGTAATCGGGTTGTCGACGTCGTCGGCTTTGGAGGTGATCCGGCTCGAAACCAGTTGCACGCGATACGGCGCGTCGGCTGGAGTGTCGCCGTCGATGACCATGCGGTTGCGGCTCCGGATCAAGCGGAAAGTGACATCGGTTTTGCGCACGTCGTCGGCAGTGCCGATCTGGCCGTCGGTCCCGGCCGTGAAAAATCGAACTGCGTTGCTCTCAATTTGAACGAAGCGGCTGAAGGTGATCTGCACCTCGCCGCGATTATCGGCGACGGCCGCAGTTATCTTCGGCGGCGCTGAGAGCAGCCGGCGGCAATCCAGTGGTTCCACAACAGGCGCGGCACGCCGGATCATTGGGCGATCCTCCCGGGATTTGCAATGAATTGGATATCGCGCAGGTCGCAGACTTTGTCAACCAGTGCCCGCAGATGCACTGCCATAGCAGGAGGGGCCGATTTAAAAACCCTTCCCTCGTTGAAACCGCAACTCATTGGCTGATGGCCCGATCAGGCCGCCGGGGCAATTTTCATGCGGACGGCCGTTCTGCGGGCAATCATCAGATCCCGATTTGGATTGAGGCTGGTCTGCGCCTGGGCCGGATTATTCACAGGCACATTGGTCACCGCCACACTGCCATTGCTGGCAGCCTGACTGAGCTGAGCGCTCAAGTCGGCCGTAGGCTTGTTGACGATGGCATCAGCAACGGCCAAGCCGTCAATGACCTGGGCAAAGGGAGTGAAGACGGCATCGCCGGGAAAATCAGCCTCGTCCAGGTTGTTGAAGGCGCTGGAAGCGTCGTTATTGCCGATGTTGATGAAGAACTGATTACTGGCAAGCGCCTGCGGACCTCCACGGGCAAAAGAAAGCGTTCCGCGCAGATTGCTGAGCACCCGGGGCAGTTCCTGAGGGAACGACGGCGCGGTATTGCCGATGACATCGCTGGCGGAGGTGCCGCTGCCGGTCACCTGAAGCGACCCAGCCTGGAGTACGAAGTTGGGCACGGCACGGGCGAAGATCATGTTGTCGTAGAACCCGCCATTGGCCAGGTCAAGAAACTGGGTGGCCGAGACGGGAGCGACATCCTTTCGGATACGGATGGTCATCGTGCCGAGATTCGTGCTCATGCGCACGACCGGCATGTTAGAACGGTCGCGACGGGCCAAGAAGCTGAAATTGCCCCCCTGCGTACCATTGCCGGTCGGGAACGTTCCCGAGAATTCGCCATCCAGCCGCTTGCCGTCGCCGGCGGTGATCAGGGAGGATTCCAGACGGACGCGATACGTCGCGTTAGGGTCGGTCCGGCCGCGGATGGTGATGCGATTGTTGTCGGGGTTGAAGCTGACGGTGATGTCTGTTTTTCGGACATCGTCGGCGGTTCCGATGGCGCCGTCGGCCCCGGCTGTGAAGAATTTCACCGAGTTCTTGTTGACATTTCGAAGGAAGCGGCTGGCGGTAAGCAGCACTTCGCCTCGGTTGTCCGCCACGACGTTGGTGATCGTCGGCGCAGCGGCCAGAAGCTGTCGGGGCTCCATAGGCTCAATGACGCTCTGGCCGGCTCTGGTGGTTGCGGAAAAACGGAAACGCCTGACAATTTTGCGCAACATGGGGTTCAGACTCCTCTGCGGGATTGTGAGCTGCACTCAAGGACGCCGCCGCCGACCCGGGCCTTTCGATATCCAAGGTCGATCCCGCGTGATTCCGGGTGCCAGCCGATGCGGCGCGGGTGGCTGAAAACGTCGATCCCCGCCGAACCTCAGTTGTCCTGGGCCGGTGCCTCGCGTGGCGAGAGCGTGCCGGCAAGCTCGCGTTGCACGCTTCTGACGGGCTCAGGTTGCTCAGGAACGACCGGTTCACCCAGCAGCCGCAATTTCAGGTTCAGGTGTGGATTGAACGCCGTGCCGGCTGGGATCAGGTGGCCGAGAATCACGTTCTCTTTCAGCCCGACCAGATGATCCACGGCACCGGACATTGCGGCTTCTGTCAGAACCTTGGTGGTTTCCTGGAAGCTGGCCGCGGAGATGAACGACTCGCTCTGCAGGCTGGCCTTGGTGATTCCCAACAGCAAGGTCTTGGCGCGCGCGGGCCTGGGCTTGCGACCCTTGGCCGGCTCCTTGCCGGCAGCCTCGGCCGCCTCGTTGGCCTCCTTGAACTCGGCCTTGGTAACCACATCGCCTTCCTTGAAGCTGGTCCCACCCGGGTCGGTGATCTTGATGCTGGTGGCGATCAGGTCGTTGGCCTGACGGAACTTGAACTTGTCGGCGACCTCGCCCGGCAGGAAGCGGGTATCTCCGGGATCGTCCACTTTCACCTTCCGCAGCATCTGGGCCAGGATGATTTCGATGTGCTTGTCGTTGATCTTCACGCCCTGGCTCCGATAGACGTTCTGGACCTCGGTGAGCAGGTAACTGTACAGCGACTCCTCACCTTTGATGCGAAGAATGTCGTGCGGAATGATCGGACCACGAATCAACGGATCCCCGGCTTCCACACGGTCGCCGGCGTGCACCAGGAGTTCCTTGTCCTGCGGGACGTGGTGCTCCTTCTCCATGCCCGTTTCATTCGTGACGACAATCGTCATTTTCCCTCGGCGGCGCTTGTTATCGAGAGTGACGACGCCGGAAATCTCAGCCAGCACCGACGGATCCTTTGGTTTGCGCGCCTCGAAGATTTCGGTGACACGCGGCAGACCACCGGTGATGTCCATCGTGCCGGCAGTGACCTTGGGCTGCCGGGCGAGCAACTGCCCGGCCTCAATCTTCTGGCCGTCCTTCACTTCGATGCGGGCCTTGGCCGGCAGGTAGTGGAAGTCCAGGGTTTTGCCGTCCGGGCCTTCAATGGTGATGCGCGGATGGCGCTCGCCTTTGTGCTCGATCACAACCAGCTTGGCATCGCCACCGCCTTTGCGCTCCTCCTCCATCTTGGCAGTTTCGCCGACTTCGATGTCCTCGTAGCGGACAATGCCGCCCTTTTCCGCCAGAATCGGCGTGACGTGAGCATCCCAGGTTACAAGCTGCTGACCGGGCTTGACCTTTTCGCCATCCGTGACCAGCACGGTCGCGCCATAGGGAACCTTGTATTTCTCCATCTCCCGGCCTTTGGGGTCGAGGATGGCGATTTCCCCGTTTCGCTTCAGCGCCACCAGCCGCGTGTTGCCGTCCTGATCCTTCACTGGCACTGCGTTGATGTCCAGATGCTTCACCGTGCCGCCGGCAATCGCCTTGATGTCATTCTCAATCAGCGAACCTGTGGCCACGCCGCCGGTGTGGAACGTCCGCATCGTCAACTGCGTGCCCGGCTCGCCAATGGACTGAGCCGCGATGATCCCCACCGCAAGCCCTTCTTCCACGAGCTGATTGGTGCTCATATCCACGCCGTAGCAACGAGCGCAGACCCCACGGGCCGATTCACAGGTGAGCGGGCTGCGAACGCGAATCGAATCCAGCTTCAGCTCCTTGATCCGCTCGGCCGCTTCGTTGGTGATGATCTGGTTCTCCTGAATGATCACCTCATCGGTGATCGGGTTACGGATCGTGTCGCGAGCGGTTCTGCCGACGATGAGGTCCTTCAGCTCCACCTCGACCTGCTCACCCTTGTAAATCGTGGTCTTGGTGATGCCGTTGACGGTGCCGCAGTCCACTTCGTTGATGATCACGTTCTGGGCCACGTCGGCGAGCTTGCGGGTGAGGTAGCCGGAGTCGGCGGTCTTCAAGGCGGTGTCGGCCAGTCCCTTGCGGGCGCCGTGGGTCGAGCTGAAATACTCCAGCACGCTCAAGCCCTGCCGGAAATTGGACTTGA
>JAVQWE010000094.1:0-8543 GCA_033579175.1 Phycisphaerales bacterium
CGGCGGGTGGTCGTGACCCTCGAACCCGCCGTGGCAGACGACGGCTTGGTGATCCCGGGTGAGCCGGATATGACCAAAAGGTTGTACGACACGTTACCAAGGCAGCAGCCGGCGTTCTTCCAAGGCCTGCCCCGCGCGAAGGACCCGTTAGGGAAGTGGCGAATACCCGCCAGACTGGCGGTGTTGCCTGCAGATTGAGCAGATTCTCGGGCGGCAATTGCTGCGCGGAAAGCGGCGTAACCCAGCCGCGGTGGGGCAGGGATGTGTTGGATCATCAAGGCGCGTAGAGCCATGCCGGGCAAAGCAAAAACGCTCACCCACCTCGATTCCGCCGGCACAGCGCGGATGGTTGATGTCGGCCTCAAGCCAGTGACTGCGCGGCGGGCGACGGCCGAGGGGTTCCTTCGCGTTCAGTCGGCCACAATTGCCGCGATTGCCCATCGAGGGCTGCCGAAAGGCGATGCCTTGGCCGCAGCGCGCCTGGCGGGAATCCTTGCCGCCAAGCGCACCAGCGAACTGATCCCGCTGTGTCACCCCCTCCCGATCGAGAGCGTCGATGTGACCATTGACTTACCTGCGCGGTCGGCAGGATCGATCCGGGCGTGCGACATTCACATCCGCGCCACCGTCCGCACCACGGCGCGGACCGGAGTGGAGATGGAGGCGCTCACGGCCGTCGCGGTTGCGGCACTGACTCTGTACGACATGTGCAAGGCGGTCGACAAGACCCTGCTGATTCACGGCATTCGTCTATTGGAGAAGCGGGGTGGCAGCAGCGGTGATGTTGTCGCGGGTCGGTTCAGGGGGCCAGCCAGGCCCACCCGAGCGAACCGTCCCCGCCGTAAGTGAACCGAATGCGATAATGTCCCGCAGGATCGAGTTTCAGCCAGTCGATCTCGCGGATCACGCAACGCACGACGGCGAAGTTTTGCCGGCCGGCATCGTCCGAGGCGGAGGGACGCGGCTTCCACCGATCGATCGTGGTGCCCGGGGCTTCGAGTTGCGCGTAGGCTGCCCGGGTGGTGGGGGGGAGGCTCCGCCAGGCGTGATCGACGTCGGTTCCGGCCGTGCGAACCTCGGCCTCGCCGAATACGCGCAACTGCACCTGGTCAAAACCGTCGTTGAAGCAGAAAGCAACGCGTCGGTTGAGGCGAATCATCGACACCTTGGGGCTTCGAAGATCCGTGTGAAAGCTGATCACTCGCACCGCCGGATCGACCTGCCGAAGCACCACCGTACGCACTGACGGCATGCCGTCAGTGGCAGTGGTTGCCAGTGCGGGCCAATGCCAAGGGTGTCTGGGATCGCCCGCAGCGTGCTGCAGGCGTGACCAGAGTTCGGCGTGGACAGGTTCAGGGTCGAATGCACAAGCCATGCTGGTTCAGCTTGAGCCGTGGGGACTGGATACGCAAGAGCCGACTCTGGAAGTCCGGCCGATTCGAGTTCCGGGCGAGGTTGCCCGCGGCAGGGGCTGAACCCGAGGCCATCGCCCTGAGGTCTGATCTGGATCAGACCAGAACACCCACGACGCACGCTGCCATGAGGGTCGCCAGCGCCCCCCCGAACATCGCCAGCAGGCCGATGCGCGAAAGGTCATGCCGTCTGGAAGGAGCCAACACGCTGATTCCGCCGATCTGGATTCCCACGCTGGCAAAGTTGGCAAAGCCACAGAGAGCATAAACGGTGATAAGGGCTGATCTGGGCGAGAGATAGGTCGAGTCGGCCCGGAATTGCCGACTCATCTCGTTATAGGCGATGAATTCGTTGAGCACGGTTTTCATGCCCAGCAAAGCCCCGACTTTCGGTGCATCCTGCCAGGGGATGCCGCACAACCAGGCGAACGGGGCCAGAACCGCCCCGAGCATCTGTTCGATTCTCCAGCCGGAGTAGCTGATTGACCCGTCCGCCGACGTCGATGGCGTGCCCAGCCCCAGCAAGCCTGTTCCCCAGCCGACCAGCGCGTTCGCCAAAGCCACCAGTGCCGTGAAGGCGATGAGCATCGCCCCGACGTTGACGGCGAGCTTCAACCCCTCGCTGGTGCCACGGGTGGCCGCGTCGATCAGGTTCGCATCCAGCCTTTCGACAGTGAATTTCACGCCGCCGCGCGTCTCGGGGCTTTCCGTCTCGGGCATGATCAGCTTGGAGACCACCAGCGTGGCCGGCGCACTGATGAAGCATGCCGCCGCCAGGTGCCCCCCGACGTCGCGGACGAAATCTTTCAGAAGAATCGCGTAATACACCAGAACCCCGCTGGCAATGTTGGCGAAGCCCCCGACCATGATCACCATCAGCTCGCTGCGGGTCGCCGCAGGCAGGAACGGCCGTACGACAATCGGCGCTTCCGTCTGCCCGACAAAGATGTTGGCGGCCGTGCTGAGTGTCTCGGCCCCGCTGGTGCCGGTGGTTTTGTGCATGATCCAGGCCAGGGCATGCACGATCCACGTGAGCACCCCCAGGTGGTAGAGCATGGCCGTGAGCATCGACACGAAGATGATCGTCGGCAGCACGGAGAAGGCGAAACTCGCCGCCAGAACGATCGAGCCGATCTCATTGCCCTGCTCATCCCGCACTTTCACAACCCAGTCGATCAGCGATCCAAACAGCAGGCGCGCACCCTCATTGGAAAAGTCCAGCAGCCGCTGAATGCCATATTGCACAGCCTCCAGAAGGTTCGGGCTGAAGATCACGATGGCGCCGAAGACGAACTGCAGCGCCGTTCCCCACAGCACAACGCGCAGGGGAAATACCCGGGCGCCGCGCATCCGGCCCACCAGAAACGCCAGAAACGTGAAGGCGATCAGCCCCAGCAGCGATTGTGACCGTTCCAGCAGAGTTCCCGGCTCGAGAGCCGGCGCGGCCGAGAGGATCATGGTGTTGAGCTTAGCGAAGTCGTGATCAAACCGGAAACCAGGATCGCTTCAGACGCCCATGGAAGCAACCGCTGGCCAAAAGCCCACGCAGGCAGCTTCACAGGTGCACCCGCCGGGTGTACACCCACCATTCCAGCAGCGTCAGCGGGATCGCGACGCATGCGACGATCCACCACCACAGCTCAATCCGGCGTTTCTGCTGCGCTGCACCCATCAGCTCTCCGCTGCCACCGGGAACCTCATCCACCGGTTGCAAGTTGCTTTCTGCCTCATCCAGCAGGTTGACGGCCAGTCGCTCAAACTGGGGGATGGCAGGTTCCGTACGATAAATGCCTGCGCGATCGAGCGGGGGGAGTGCAAAATCTCCCGTCGCCGGCACCTCGAGGCGCCGCGAGCCAGAAGGGCCGATCAGCAACACCGATCGAGGCTCCCCGCCGGGCGCACGCGCCAGATTGGCGCGCGGGATCGTCACCGAAGCGCCGGTCGGCAGTCCCTCGCGCAATGTCAGGTCAGCCCCCAACGCCAGAAACTGCAGCGATTGCTCTAGAAACGGTGGAAACGAGAGCCGCAGCGGCCAGTTGCTCTGCAGCAGGTCAAAAGCGCAGATCAGATGAGTTTGGCGGCCTTCGCGGTGCAGCACCAGAAGCGGCCCCTTCGTACCTTCCACCAGCGTCAGCGAATCCTCGGGAACATTCAGTTTCAAGCTTGTCGCCACGAACAATCTTCCCAGCTTCAGGTGACGAAGGATCGGGTGATCCTGCCGCCAGTCCAGCACAGTCTGATCCTCCAGAAGGACCGGCTGTCCTCCGGACCGCTCGGCCGTCACCTTCAGGTTGGGGCCAACTCCCCCGAAATACATGAAATTCCCCGCCGGCGGGAGTTTCGCAGGGGAGTGACGATCGAAGATCGTAACATCGTGATCGCCGTGGGCCGCCGGATCGTACTGATCGGGGGGAATCACCATCGGTTCCTTCCCCCCGCGGATGGCGAGGAAATGTTCCAGCCAGGGGTTGCCCTCGCTTACCAGAAGCACCGAAAGGACCCTGGGTGCCTGCACGACGACGGCGGCGGCATCGTCGGCAGGCAGGGCGTCGTCCTGCCGATTCATCTGCTCGACCCGGATGACCGCGGCGGTGGGCAGCTCCAGGGTGAATTCCACGCTGTCGCGAGGGACGAACCGCCGATTCTGCGCATCTTTTCGATCCTGCTCCGTCCAGCGCGCCGGCGGCAGCGAGACTTCTGCCACGCGTGCGACGGCGAACGCCTGTCTCTGCGGGTCCTCGGGGTCGATCGGGGCGTAGCTCAATTGTACCTGAGCGCGAACCGGCTCCGGCCCGAAGTTGGCCAGTCGGGCAAATACCTGAACTTCAACCGGCCGGTCATAGTTCCGCCGCGCGGAGAGCGCCACAATCGCGATATTTCGAGTCTGCTCATTGCCGATCCGCACCAGCTTGACCGGCGCGCGAATCTGCAACTGATCCGCGTCAGCCACCCGCCCGTCGCTGAAGACCCAGACTTCCGGCGGATCAATATTCGTGCGGTTCTGTTCCGGAATGAAGGCTACCTGCGCTTCGGCAAGCTGATAGGCCAGTTTCAGGCGTGTCCTGCGGTCGGTCGACCCGATGGAGTCGATGGCACGGCGCAGCGCGGCCCTGTCGGACGTGAACGTCTGCACGGTGCGCGGTTCCTCGTCGAAGGCAACCACCATGGCAGTGGCATCACGATCCATGGTGTCCACCAGCTCCCGAGCCTTCTGCTTGGCCAGCTCCAGTCGGGTCTGGCCCTCTTCGCGCGCAGACATGGAGGCGGAACGGTCGATCAGAATGACAGTGCTCTTGCCGGCGCCGGCGGTGTACTGACTGACAGGTCGGGACAGCGCCAGCAGCAGAAGCAGCAACAGCAATAGTTGTAACAGCAGCAGCAGATTCTTGCGGAGTTTCTGAAACGGGGCATTGACCTGCAGGTCCTGAATCGACTTTTTCCACAGCAACGTCGAGGCCACTTCCTGTTCGCGACGGCGCAGCTTCAGAAAATACAGCAGCATCAGGGCCGGCAGGGCCACGGCCGCGGCTGCCAGTGCGGGCAGGGGGGCAAGGAAGGTCGGAAACCAGGACATCAGTCGCGCCAGATGACCAATACCCCACTGCGACCGGTGGGTCCAGCCGGGGGCCAGAAGGGACGATTCGCCGCCGGGAGAATCGCCCGGGCCGCATTCCTCCATGCCTGAAGCGCCCGCGGCGGTGCGGGCGCGCTCAGCAGGTCATCGTAATTCGTGCCGGGGAGTTTCGCAGTCACCCGCATCGCCTGGGGGCGGGTTGCCAACCGAGAACTCAGCGAAGGACTCATGGCTATCCCAGCAGTCTTCGTTCGCGCAGGTAGTTCAAAACCACGATTTCAAAGTTCACATCCGTCCGGGTGAACAGGTAGGTCCCGCCGCGGCGCGTGAGGTAGCTCTTTAACGCCAGGCAATAGGCATTGAGATTTGCCTGATACTTGCGGATCAGCGGTTGCGTGATGCTCACCTCGGTTGTGTCGGCGTCTTCCAGATCGCGCAGCTTCAGATCACCGGCTAGGTCCGGTTCAATTTCGCCGGGCGAGAGTGTCTGAATGGCAAACAGATCATACTTTCCCCCCGCGAGATAGCGCAGACCGGATTCGAAGCCGGCTTTGTCATAAAAATCGCTGATGATCACGCACACGCCCTTACTGCGGTGGGCCAGGGCAAACCGCTTGCACGCGGCGGCGAAATGGCTGGCACCGGACGGCTGCAATCCGGCCAGGAAGTCGAGCATCTGAGCCACCCGCCGTCGCCCGCGCATGCCGCCGGTTTCGGCGATGACTCTGTCGCTCAATGCTACGACGTTCACCCGGTTGTAGTTCACCAGCCCGATGTATCCCAGCGCCGCCGCGAGCCTTCGGGCGTACAGGAGCTTATTATGCTCGTGAGGACCTGCCCGCCCGGACGCGGTTTGCCCCCCGGAAGGCCTGGGCCAATCCATGCTCAGGCTCGTGTCTACCAGCAGGTAGAGAGAAAGATCCTCCTCCTCCAGAAACAGCTTGAGAAACAGCTTGTCCAGCCGTGCATAGATGTTCCAATCGATGAATCGCAGGTCGTCGCCGACGACATAATTGCGAAAGTCGGCGAACTCCACGCTCTGCCCGCGGCGCTTGGATCGACGTTCGCCTTTCAGCTTGCCGGCGAGCATCTTGCGGGAAAGCAGGTCGAGCCGGTCGAGCCGGGACATCAGGTCGGCAGTGAGTAGCAGTTCTTTTGCTGCGATGGGCATGATTCAATTCCCGACCCTGGCGGGTGGCTCCACCGGTGCGAAGGTGTTTACAACCGAGCCGTTCTGAGGCATCGATGCTGACGGTCGCATCCCGCCGTCATGGCTGAAGGCGGTTATCCGATCGGGTTCCGCACCGGCTCGAAGGGTCTCTCGCGAGCGGGGCATCGCCGGGTCGTCCTTTCCGGCGCTGTGAAGACACCTTGTCAACCGGGGGCTATCCCCCGAGCACCTCGATCCATCCACGGTGTCGGTTCTCGTTGATCAACCGCGCAACTTCTTCGGCTTGAACCTTTGTTCGCACGAGGATGCGGAACTCCTTCCTGCCCGTTTTCCCGTTCCAGACGGCATACTTTCCGCCGTGGAACACCGCCACCTTGACTTTGCCGACATTTGCCGGAATCCGATATCGCGCCATCTTAACTGCCCCTGCAGAACGAGTGAGTCGGAAATCGCTGTGTGCGGCACGGCGGCTGGCGAAGCACCGCCGACCACAGCCGGTCAACGCGACACCGAGGGGCCCGTCGTTTCCAGGTTGGTCGGGGTTTCTGCGATGACTTTCTGCAGGACCATGTCGGGGGTAATTCCCTCGGCCTCGCCTTCAAAATTCAGAATGATCCGGTGGCGCGTGGCGGGGATGACGACGGATTTGACATCCTCGAAAGCGACGTGGAAGCGTCCGTCGAGCAGTGCCCGCACCTTGGCGGCCAGCACGATCGCCTGCGCCGCCCGTGGGGATGCACCGACGCGCACAAACTGATTGACGATGGGAACGGCAAACGGGCCCTTCGGGTGCGTGGCGAGAGTGCAGCGAATGGCAAAATCCTGCACGTGCGGGGCGATGACCACCCGCCGGACCAGGTGCTGATATTCTATAATCTTGATGGCATCGAGGACCGGTTCCACCTTGGGAGATCGGCCCGCCGTCGTGCGGTTGAGAATCTCATGTAACTCCTCGCGGCTGCTGTAGTTAACGATCAGCTTATAAAAGAATCGGTCGAGCTGTGCTTCCGGCAGGGGATAGGTTCCTTCCTGTTCTAGCGGGTTTTGCGTGGCCATCACGAAGAACGGCGCTTCGAGCTTGCGGATTTCTCCCCCGGCGGTCACTTGCCGTTCCTGCATCGCTTCCAGAAGGGCACTTTGGGTCTTGGGGGTGGCCCGATTGATTTCGTCGGCCAGGACGATTTGCGCAAAGATCGGCCCATGCATGAAATTGAACCGCCGATGCCCGTGCTCGTCTTCCATGATGACGTTGGTTCCGAGGATGTCGGCCGGCATCAGATCGGGGGTGAATTGGATGCGGCTGAACTTCAGACGCAGCGCCTCGGCCAGTGCTCGAATCAGAGCCGTTTTGCCCAGCCCGGGAACGCCCTCCAGCAGAGCATGCCCCCCGACAAACAGACAGGTGAGCACCCCGTCGATGATGGGTTCATGTCCAACGATTGCCTTGGCGATCTCCCGTTGCACCGCACGGTAGTCACGTCGGAAATCCTCGGCAGCCTGCTGGACTTGCGGGTCGAGTGTGGGAATCTGTGACATACTGGTTTTTCCTGATCCAACCATCTTGCCCCCGACGGGGCCGTTCGAGCTCCATGCTACTGGTTTTTTCCCTCCGAGGGATCATCCGGGCGATTGTCCATCTGTTGCCGTGCCCGTTTCTTGGCAGCCAGGAGGCTTGCCAGCGAGTCTTCGCGATCGGAGGCCCCTCCCTGGGGCCTCTGAGGCGGTCCCCCGACGGGGGAGGCTGGCTGTTGAGTGGCCCCCCCGACAAGCTCCGTGATCTCACCCTCGACACCCGGGCCGGCATCAAACTTCCGGGTGGGATCGGGCCGGGCTGTCTGCTCGGCAGCCGCAGAAGGTGGTTGGAGCGGTCCGGTGGCTTGGGGTACCTGAGTTCCGGTAGTTCCGGAGACGTCCTGCATCTGGCTTTCGCGAATCTTCTTCAGTGCGTCGATGGCCTGACTCGACTCGACTTTTCGGGTCGTTGTGAAAGATTTCACAAACTCCAGGAACCGCCTGAACGTCCGTTGGACCGCCTGCCAATCCCACGCGATGCGCCGAATCGCAACGTCAATCAGAATCAGCGCAAGCGCAAGATACACAAGTCGATCCCACACCGGCTGCGGGGAGACGCTCGGACGCAAACCCTGCCGCGTGAACAGGTTCGCCGCCGCGGCGTCGAAGGCTGGAAGCAGCCGGCCTCCAGTGGCCGCTCGCACTCGCTCCAGCGCCGCCGCATTGCTCCGCAGATCGCGCAGTTCGGGGGAGGTGTTGACCACCATGCCGGAAAGCAGATAACCACTCTGATCTGCCCGAGTCCCCCGCCAGTTGAGCATCGCGACGTAATTCCCCGGCTCACGGGCGTCGAAGGTGCCTTCGTAGGTGCCCG
>JAVQWE010000095.1:0-8517 GCA_033579175.1 Phycisphaerales bacterium
CTTCGGGAGGCAACAGCTGATTCCGCACGAGCTCTCCGAGCGTCTGGGGATAGGCACCATCGTGCTGCGCCGCGTGCAGCGTCAACGCCATGCCGATCTGCCGCATGTTTGCGGCGCATTTCTGCTGATCGCTCGCCTGGCGCGCGCGGTCCACGGCCGGCAGCAGAATGCCTGTCTGCAGCGCCGCCAGCATCTGCGGACCTGAGGCACCCTGCAGCAACCACGCGCCGGGAAACGGACTGACCGATCGCGAATGCATTCCCGCCTCGTCCACCCAGGTTGCGGAACCGGAAACGCTCAGGTGCTCCTGCAGCACATGGAAGGGGGGAATCACGATCGGCGGGGTGCGGATGCCAAACAGGTCAGCCACTCCCACAAGCCTCGACAGAAACATCAGCGCGCCGTAGGTCGAGCGGGCCGTCATGGGCAGGTTGGCGTAACTCAGCCCGCGCACCGGTTGCACCTGCAGACGCGCGCGAAGCTGCTGATACGCCGGTTCATCGAGAATTGAATGCTCAGCCGATGTGATCTGCCGGGCTGCCCCGATGACGGACTGGGGATACAAGCCGAACACCACAAAATCCCCCTGCATTGCCCAGGAGGGAGTGATCGCCGGCGCGGCGATGTAGTAAATGCCCAGATCGCCGTATTTCACCTGACTGCCGCGGATGGTGATTGGCGCATGGTTCTGTGCCAGCAGAGACGCTGCCGTGTTGCTGGCAAACAGCGAGACCGCCAGCAACCCGCCACGGGCTTTATAGGCATCGTCAACCCGGTTGATTGCGACCAGACCAGCCAGCCCGCCTCCGGCCACTTCCGGCGCCGCGTAAGCCAGCCAGTGCGGACCCAGCGGCTCCAGCACGTTGCTCATCACGTTGCTGCCCAGCGCCATCGTCACCGCGCCGATCGCCTGGTCAACCGCTTGCTGCCACTGGGGGTTGATCTTTCCGACGGCGGAGCGGATTTCCGTGATCAGGCGTGCGGCATCAAACGCACCGACGGCAAAGAACTCCGCCGAGCGGGGCACGGCTTTGAGCATTTCGTCGGAAATTCCGGGTACATCCAGCAGCGACAGCAGCCCCGCGCGCGGCGCGGGAGCATCGAGGAAGGAGCGCATCATCCAGTCCCGGCCGTCGAAGCCACCGGAAAAAGCGATGCACTTCAGCCCGCGCAGTCCGGACGCATCCATCACTTTCGGATACCACTGGTTCCATTCGTCCACATTCTGCGCGTCGCGCGCAGACCCGGATTGCACCGCGCGATCAAGCAGGTCGAACAGCTTTTCGATATCCGCATATGCGCAGAAGACCGGATCGCGTTGCAGGTGGCTGATGGCGTTGCGGAAGCGATCGACCGTGGCCAGCGAAGCGCCCCCGGACGGGAGAGTCTCACCTGCGTAACCGACAAGTAGAAACAGGTCTTCTCCGTCAACACGCACCTGCGCGGGAACGTCGTCGCCCGGAGCCTGATCGATCAGCTCCTGAAACCGCTTGCGTAACGCCTCGGAGTCGTTGCCGGCACGACAGACCATCCCAAGCCGCCCGATCGGCTCCCGGGCGTCGAAGTTCACACCGGCAAAGAACACGGCCGTGGGGTATCTGGCGAGGGAGGCGCACAGATCATACGTCAGTCGCAACTCTCCGGCGGTCTTGGGATCGTCCTTTGCAATCCGGTCGATCACCTGCGGCAGCACCTGCTGGAAGACGGCCGGAAGGTTCGACTCTTTCAGCAGCGCCTCGGCGTGTGATCCGGAGAAGCCGGGCATGTCCCGGGTGCCCGACCAGCCCAGGTAGATCATCGTGTCGGCAGGCACGCGATCCGCCAGCGGTTGTGCGGTTCCCAGGCGCGCGATCAGCAGGACGATGCAGGCGACAAAAACCGGTTTCATCAGGTGCCTCCGGGGGTTTTTGGAGGATATTCGATCAGGCTCCGGCGATATTGCCCGGTGAACGCCGATTTTCAAGCACGTCGCCGGGGCAACGGGGTTCTCTCCAGTCGATCGACCGGGGTCTGCAGATCGCGGTTCGACGATGCGCATCCATCATTCCCCGTGGCGCTGCGCCGCCGCGGACACCGCAGCGCAGCGCGCGAACCGAAACCCGGATTTTCGCTGGCAGGAACAGCGCCGGCAGAAGGAATTTTTTTCACTTGCCCTGTTGCGCTGGTTGCACATCTTCCGTGCAGCGCGCCTGAGCAAAGCGCCGCGCGCCCGATTCCGGGGATCTGCGATCGCAGACCCCGATCCGGACCTTCCGGTCGCCGGCAGGCTTATCGCGGCTGCGAGGCGTCTACCTCTGCGCGCTGCACTGCAGGGCGCGCCGGCTCGAGCGCCAGCCTCATCGACATCGCGCCGCGGTAGTCCCAGACGTAAGCCACGGTGGCCAGCATCAGCTCCCCGAGGATCGACCAGAGCCGCAGAATCAGCCCCAGACCCACCAGCACACTGGCCCGGGCCACGGGATCAGAAAACGGCGGCTGATTGCGAACCGCTTCAGGAAGCATCACCGACATCGCCCCGACAAACACCAGCTCGCGGACACCCACCCCCCCGGGCGCCCAGAATGCCAGAAATCCCGCGCACCAGGCGAGGCTGTATGCCCCGGCGATGATCCAGAGCCAGTCAATCTTCAGATGCAGGGGTTCCCGCGCGATCAGATACACCGCCAGACTCTGCCACAGCAGCCCGACAATCGTCCAGGCCAGCACCACCAGCAGACTTCGCCCCCCCAGTCGCCGGACAATCGGCGGCTTGCCGATCCGGGCCAGAACGAAGTTCACCACCGCATAAAAGACCCTCGGATGCAGCAGCAACGCCAGCAGCGGCACCAGCGCCATCGCCGCGAAAAACCAGTTGCGAGCCTCGGTCAATTCCTTGGCGCCGTAATACAGCCAGCAGGCCGACGCCAGCAGCACGTTCGCCAGCAGAAAGATGCACAATTCCAGAATCTGCGTGGTTGAGCAGACGCTTCCGCTGACCCCGTACGGCCGGACCAGCATCACCCGCCCGACCACCTGCCAGATCGCGCCCGGCAGATATCGCGCCAGCTCGCTGGTCGACCAGATCCGCAGCGCCGCGCCCCACGGCAGCCGGTGCCCGAAGGACTGCAGAATATGCCGCCACACCAGCGCCCGGAACATCAGCAGAAACACCGCGAACATGGCCGAGGCCATCACAAAGCGGGTCATGCTCATCCGCGCCAGCTGCTCCTGCGAAATGTCCCACTTATCGCGAAGCGGCTGGAACATCATGACGAAGATCAGCACGGTGATGCCGACTGTCATCACCCGCCGCAGCCACGGAGCCAGAAATCCCCACAGCCGCTGGGGATACTTCACGTAATCCTCATGAAACTCGATGATCTCGTCGTCGGATGCCGGCGGCTGGGTGCCGTCGATTTCCCTTTTCTTGCGGCGTGCCGGCAGCAGGTTGATGCCCTTTGCCCGAAGCCACGGACGGATTTTTCTGCGAATCCAGGGAATCTTCCGGATGAAGAAGTTGATGATCGCCAGGGCCGCGCGGACGACAATCCAGGTGACGGCGAAAGAAATCAGACTGAACAGCGCAATTCCCGCCAGGGCGACGGGGAGATAGGCGTCAAAGCTTTCGCGATACTTGTCGAAATCCTCTTTTCGCCAGTAATGCAGCGCGACCAGAAACAGGGCAATCGTCAGTCCGACGGAGATCAGCGCGCAGAAGAACGTGAAGGTTCCCTCGCCGACGCGCACCCCTCGACCGCGCATCATGCGGCTGGTCAGCCGGCGCTTGCCCGGAAACGTGACCAGGGCAAAGCCGATCAGAAACACCGGAATGCCCCCGGGACCGGGCACCGTCAGTCCCAGGATCGGTGAAGCCAGAATCAGCACCCATCCGATCACGTTCTTGACGATGAACCAGAAGGTGTCGCGAAAGAGGCTCCGCGCTTCCATCTGCCGCGCGCGGTGGCCGGTGAGCGGGCGGCGCGGGGTTGGATCGGCGGGGGGGGTCATTCTGCGAACCCGTGGATTCTAGGAATCGGCCGGCGAGTCGCCAGAGCCCATCTGCTGATCGGGCCCGCGGGAGGCGAACCCCTTGGCCCTCCGCCCCGGCCAGCCGGCTCCCTCGGTGCGTGCCCACCTCCGTCCCTGCGAACCCGCTTCCGGGCGCTTGCGACGATGACGCCGCCGCCGGAACCGGCTATACTGCCACAATGAAGCTCGACATCCAGCGCGTGCTGATTTCGCAGCAGCAGATCGCGCGGCGTGTACGGGAGCTGGCCGAACAGATCACGCGCGATCATTCCCCCCCGGCGCTGAAGGAAAATGCGGAAATTACCATCGTGCCGATTCTCACCGGCGCACTGGTGTTTGCCAGCGACCTGATCCGGCAGATTCCCATCCACATGCAGATCGGTCTGCTGACGGTCAGCAGCTATCCCGGCGCCAGCATCCGGTCGCAGGGGTCGCAGGTCATCAGCCGGCAATTCGGCGATCTGACCGGGCGGCACGTGCTGGTGGTGGATGACATCCTCGATTCCGGCGGGACGCTGCGTACCGTCGTGCCACTGTTGAAGGAGGCCGGGGCGGCTTCGGTAAAAACCTGTGTCCTGCTTCGGAAAGACCGTCCGGCGGCGCGGGAAGTGCCGGTGGATTACGTCGGTTTTGACATCCCGGACGAATTTGTCGTTGGTTACGGGCTGGACTTTAATAATTACTACCGGAATCTGCCCGATATTGTTACTCTACGACGCGAGGTTCTCGCCGCCAGAACATGAGCATGCGCATCGTTCCAGAAGCACCGGAACCCGGCGGCTGCTGCCAGAGCCACACCCATGGCGCGCTGGTGTCGCCCGCTGCGGGGGCTTTGCTGGGGACTCTCCTGGCCAACCACGCGCTGCGGAACGGCGAGGTGATCTACCTGGCGCTCAAGCCGTCGCTGTGGTTTATCCCTCTTTCCAGCCTGCGCTTCATCGCGGCGGTGCTGATCGTCGCCATCGGCGCCTCTCTCCTGGATTCTCCGCTGCACAGCCGGCATCTTTCTTACCTCGGAGTCACGTTGTTCGTCATCTTCGGGCGACTGACCTGGGCGACTCTGCACTGGATGGGTCGCCTCTACGTCCTGACCGACCAGCGCATCCTCCGACTCCAGGGTGTCTTCCAGACCGACGTCTTCGATTGCCGTCTGAACCAGGTGGCCCGCGTCGACGTGATTCGCTCCACCCGCGAACGCATCTTCCGGCTGGGAACCATGCACATCACTCCGGTGGACCCAGCCAAACCCCTGGCGCAGTGGCAGATGGTGTCGCGCCCCGAAGAAGTTCACGCGCAGATTCTCGACGCCATCGAACGCAACCGACGGTTCAGCGGGATGATCAAGGCCGCCTGATCCGAGGCGCTCGGTCGCGCCGGGCAGGCAAACCCTCTCAGAACGTCGTTTTCGGCCGAAACGGGAGCGTGCCTCATCGCCCCCGGGGGCACGGCGTCGGGCGCGGCAGGCTGCGATTGCCGGCTGACCGCCTTGCGCGACCCGCCTCTCGACGCCGCGCGGTACAGGGCTCCGTCCGGCTGCGAAATGCGCGTAAATCCCTGTGCTGACTCAGGTTCCGAGCGCTTGGGGGCCTTGAAGCACCGGCTTGCCTCCGATCCACACGGCTACCGGCAGCGCCGAAGGATCTTCCAGCACGGCGGCCAGCGGATCGACTTCACCGACAAAAGCAAACGCGACCAGGTCGGCCAGCTTTCCCGGGGTAATTGAACCTGCCCGACCCTCCAACTGCAGCGCGCGAGCCGCGCGGATGGTCGCCAGCGACCACAGAACCTCCGTTTCGATGTCACGGCCGTTGAGCTTCCACAGCAGCCGCAGGTCGTCCACCAGATTCAGATCGGGGGAACTGGCGCAACTGTCCGTTCCGACCGCCACGTTCACGCCACGACGGAGCATCTCGCGCCAGCGGTGAGGCTCGTGCCGGAAATACGCGTGAGTCCGGGGGCAGACCACAACCGAAGCCTGTCCGCTCGCCAGAAGCGCAAGATCGTCGTCGTCGCAGTAGTTGACGTGAGCGAGAATTGCCGGCAGATCGAGCAATCCGACAGCTCGCGCGTAGGCAACCGGCGATCCCTGAAACGTCTCTCCCCCGTCGATGCAGATTCCCAGCTTTTCCCACAGATGCCGGAATGGCCCGTCGCGCTGCCGCAGAAACACCGCTTCCTCGCGGGTTTCTGAGAGGTGAGTGGCCAGTGGCGTGCCGGCCCGACGGGCAATGGCAACGCACTCAGCGTAGCCGGCGTAATCCACCGTATACGGCGCGTGGGGCGAAAGACCGATCCGAAGGTGCTCACTGGTCAGCGAAGGATCACAGGCCGATCGCAAGGACTGCTCGAATCGCTCCCGTGCGCCACCCAGTCCCAAGGCCTCGCCGAAGCTCACGACGCGCAGCGGACCCAGGCGAAGTCGCGGGCGCGTCAGGTGCGGATGCGCGGTAATGTCCGCTACCGCCGTCACGCCAAACCGCAGGCATTGCCGGATTCCGTTTTCAACGGCCTGCTCGACGCGCCGGGGAAAATCCGCTTCCTGACGCCCCGTGCGCCGGGGCAGCGACTGAATCCACTCACAAAACGGCAATCCGACCGAGTCGGCAGCATTGCAGTCGCTCAACTCCAGATGCGTATGGGCGTTGATCAACCCGGGAAGCAGCAGGCAATGTCCCAGGTCGAGCTCCTGATGGGGGGGGAGGGACCTGCGCACTTCCTCCACCGGCCCGACCGAGATGATCCGTCCGGAAGCACAGAAAACGCCCCCGTCGCGAATGAGCGGTCGATCCATGGGGGCAACGGCGGCGGCGCGAAGGAGGATCGGCCGATCATTCATTCTTCTGTCTCCGACAGTTCCGACTTCAGCAGTTCGATCACCTGACGCCCGCGCGCCAGGCGCCGCCGGGCCAGCTCGCGAACCGGTCCGAAGTGGAAGCCGTCCTTGAGGCGCGCCTCAAAATACCCGTAGGCGTCGCGTTTTTCCGCCGCCTCCAGCAGTTCGTCAATCCCCTGTCCCCGGGCCGCAACCAGAATGGCCTGCTGGACAATCCCGCTGACGCCGAAATCCTCCAGATTGACCACGTCGGCAAGCAGACGGGCTTCCTCCGACCTGGGCTTGCGCTGGAACATTTCCTGCAGCAGCTCGGTGGTGGCATCCAGCAGGGTTCCGTCGATCTGATCTCCCAGCTTCCCGACGAGGATTTCGATGGCGGCTTCGGCACGATCGCGCAAGCTTACCTGCCCGAAGCGCCCCACGGAGAGCGCAGCCAGATTCTTCATGGGCAGTTGCAGCGCCAGACAAGCCAGCTCAAGGGCCTCCGGGCTTGTGGGTGTGATCAGGTGCTGCCGAATCCACTTTTGAGCGTGCCTCCAGAGCCGCCTTCCGTCGGCCGACAGCCTCGATCCTTCCGCCCCCCCGGCAGCAAGAAACCCCTCGATTCGCTTGCGGATCGATGCGTCCAGCGCCATTTTCTCTCGCCCCGTATTGCCCGGCCCGACGGATGCCTGACGGGCTGGATTATATCGACGCCCGCTCCACCGCGGGTACGGAGAAAACCGCGATTCCCGACTTTTCTCCCCCGGTGCCCCGGCTATGATGTGCTTGCGCACCGTTGCTGAAGGCAGGATGAGACGATGTTGGGAAGCTGGTGTCTGGTTCTTCTTCTGGGGCTGGCTGCCGACGGATCCGCGATGCCGGCCGATGTCCCCGATGCCGGCCGGGAAAGCGAATTTCTGAGCGAAATCCGGCAGTTGACGTTCGGGAGCGAATTCGAACGGGCCGGCGAAGCTTATTTTTCGCCCGATGGGTCCTGTCTGATCTTTCAGGCCGTGCCCCGGGGGCAGAAGCATTACCAGATGTACCTGGCGCCGGTAGTGCGGGAAGGCGATTCGATCACGGGGATCGGTCAGTATGTGCAGATCAGCTCCGAGCCTTCGCGCAACACCTGCGGCTGGTTTGCCCCGGACGGAAAAACCATCCTCATCGCCTCCACCGCCGGCAAGGAAGTGCCGGATGAGCCGACGGCCGGCTATCAGCGCGAGGGTCGGGATTACCGCTGGTCCTACCCGTCGGGGATGGAATTGTGGCTGCTGCAGGTGCCGGGTCCGCAGGTGGCCGGCGACCTCCGGCAGTTTGCGCCGGGGGGCGCCGCCGAACGCAAGCCCCTGACCGACAACCTGTTCTACGATGCCGAAGGCTCGTTCTCGCCCGACGGCAGGCACATCATCTTCACCAGCAATCGATCGGGCGACCTTGAATTGTACGTGGTGAACCCTGATGGTTCCGGGCTGGTGCAACTCACGCAGGTGCCGGGTTACGACGGCGGGCCGTTTTTCTCTCCCGACGGAAAGCGCGTGTGCTACCGATCCGACCGGCGCGATAACGACCTGCTGCAGGTGTTCGTCAGCGATGTTGTTTACGACGCCGAGGGCAACATCACCGGCCTGACCAACGAACGGCAATTGACGCAGGACGCGCACGTGAACTGGGGACCATTCTGGCACCCTTCA
>JAVQWE010000096.1:0-8504 GCA_033579175.1 Phycisphaerales bacterium
TGTTGGCCTGAAGAATCCGCAGCAGGTCCTGCGGCGGATAAAACTCCACGTGGGCGACGATGCCGAACCGCGCCCGCATCGGGCTGGTAAGCAGGCCGATGCGTGTTGTGGCGCCAATCAGAGTGAACGGCTTGACCGGCACGGTGATCGTGCGGGCATGCATGCCCGCCTCCATGGTCAGATCAATCTTGAAATCCTCCATCGCTGAGTACAGCGATTCCTCCACCACCACCGGCAGTCGATGAATTTCGTCGATGAACAGCACATCACCTCGGGCGAGACGGTTGAGAATGCCCGTCAGGTCAGCCCCGCGGG
Source organism: Phycisphaerales bacterium (assembly GCA_033579175.1). Taxonomy (GTDB): domain Bacteria; phylum Planctomycetota; class Phycisphaerae; order Tepidisphaerales; family Tepidisphaeraceae; genus JAVQWE01. The sequence goes on from JAVQWE010000096.1 coordinate 316, forward strand.
TGATTGCCGGACCGGCAACGACGTGCACCTGCGCCCCCACCTCGTGCGCGATCACGTGCGCCAGCGATGTTTTTCCCAGCCCCGGAGGACCGTGAAGCAACACGTGCTCCACCGGTTCCTGCCGCTTGACCGCCGCCGCCACCGCAATTCGCAGTTTTGCGATCACCTGCGGCTGGCCAACGTACTCATCGAATCGGCGGGGTCGAATCGACAGATTCAGCCGTTCTTCCGGCTCTCCCTGACTCTCGGCCGAGATGATGCGCTCTCTGGGCATGGATCAAAGTCAGATTCGCAATCTTCCTGCCGGTCAATCAGCGTCGACGCCCCCCGGGCGCCGGGATCATCCGCTTGCGTGCAACCTCAGCATCTCCGGCACGAGCTGTTCGGCGCGCACCAGCGATGGATCAGCGCGTTTCACACGTTCCAGAAGGCTCTCGGCCTCGGCCCGGCGAAGGCCGATCTGCGGGCCGCATACCACGCCGATGGCGATCTCGTCCTCGCCCGATCGTGTGGCGGGCTTCGACTCGACCACCGGACTTGCAACGAACGCGCCCAGTCTGCCCGAAAGCGTCGCGATGATCGTTTCGGCCAGACGGCGGCCGATCTGCGGCAGGTCGACCAGAAACCGCGTGTTGCCGGTTTCGATGGCGTGCGCAATATCCTCGATCGGTGCGATCAGGCTCTTGAGTGCCTTTCGAGGGCCGATGCCGTTGACACTTGTAAAGTGCTCAAAGAATCTGCGTTCCTCCACCCGACGGAATCCGATCAGCCGTGGCTGTAGGTTCCCCCGGCTCGGATCCCCCTCCAGATAACAGAGCGTGTGCAGGGTGAGCTGGCGCCCGAGCTGCCCGCGCATCGCTTCTACTTCCCCGGCACAGATCAGCAGCTCGCAGCGCATCGGACCAAGCTCCAGCTCGACCCGATCGTCGCCCACCGCAACGAGCGTACCGGTGATGGCACTGATCATGACCGCAACTTAACCGAAAATCGCTTTGGCACACAGCCTCGGCGGCCGTCGCATTGAGCAAACGGAAAAAGCCGGATCGCAGGCAGCCGCGCGCAGCCGTTCTGCCCTCGCCCGCCGCGATTCAGCCCGCCAGACGCGACCAACCGCTTCCGCCGCGAGGAAACCATCGACCGATGAGGCACCCCCCGCGCGCCCAGCCGCCCGAACGTTTCTCGTTCGACGTCAGCCATTACAATCCGCCGGCAGATGATCAAGCATTTCCCCGATTTTGCGTCGTTTGAGTCGCTTTCCCGGGATTTCAACTGCATCCCGGTATACCGGCAGTTGCTGGCGGATCGGCTGACGCCCGTAGCGGCATTTGAAATTCTCAGCAACGCAGAGCATGCGTTCCTGTTCGAGTCGGTGGTTGGGGGTGAGCGGATCGCCCGGTATTCCTTCCTCGGGGCCAACCCCTCGCTGGTCTATTCCTGCCATAATGGCAGAGCAGCGGTCTCCCGGGCGTATCTGCCCCCGGAGCATTTCGATTCGGCCGATCCTCTGGGCGATCTGCGACGCATCCTTCCGGCAACGCGGACTCTTCGCGACCCGCGGCTGCCGACCTTCACCGGTGGGCTCGTGGGCTACGCCGGGTATGACACCATCCGCTATTACGAGGCCGCGGCACTTCGACAGCCTCCCGTAGATGATCGCGGGCTTCCCGACCTGCTGTTCGGTCTGTACGACGAGCTGATCGTTTTCGATCATGTCGACAAGACGGTAAAAGCCATCGCCAATGCTCGGATTTCACAGGAATCGGCAACGAAACCGGGCCAAGCCTACGCCGATGCCTGCCGCCGGGTAGATGCGCTGGTGGCGCGCCTCCAGCAACCGGTGGCGTCAAACATCGGTGAAATCGATCCGCATGGACCGGTGAGCCTGCCTTATGTGAGCAATCTCACACAACAACAGTTCGAAGCCGCGGTTCGCCGGGGATTGGAATACATTCGTGCAGGGGACATCTTCCAGTTCGTCCCCTCACAACGATTGCGCGTCAGCGTGCCTGCCCGTCCGTTCGACGTGTATCGGGCGCTGCGCATCATAAACCCCTCACCGTTCATGTTTTATGTCAAGACTCCCTTTTGCGTGCTGATCGGATCTTCCCCGGAGATTCTTTGCCGCGTGCAACCTGATCGAGAGGGAATCGGAAAGGTGGTTACCAGCCGGCCGCTGGCGGGAACGCGTCGGCGTGGCACGTCGCCGGAGGAGGACAAACGGCTCGAGCAGGACTTGCTGGCCGATCCGAAAGATCGGGCCGAGCATATCATGCTTGTTGATCTGCACCGCAACGACGTCGGCCGCGTGTGCAAGCCCGGCACCGTCCGCGTGACTGACTGCATGACGATCGAGCGTTACAGCCACGTTATGCACATCAGTAGCAATGTGGAAGGCGAACTGCGCGACGATTGCACGGCCTTTGATGCGCTGCGTGTCAGCCTGCCGGTGGGGACCGTCAGCGGGGCTCCCAAAATCCGGGCCATGCAGATTATTGACGAAGTGGAACCCACCCGACGTGGCCCCTACGGCGGAGCCGTCGGCTACTTCGATTTCTCCGGGAACTCCGATACCTGCATTGCGCTGCGCACCATCGTTCATCACTCGACCGACCTGTTTGATGTCCAGGTCGGTGCCGGAGTCGTCGCCGATTCCGTGCCATCTGCCGAGTATGAGGAAACCCTCGGCAAGGCGAGGGCCATGCTCAAGGCGGTCGAATTGGCGCAGCGGGGGTTGTGATGCCTTCTCCAGGCCGGAACGATTCAATGATCGGCGGAGGTTGCGGTCCGCCCCGCCAAGGCCGAAGCAGAACGACCCTGCACGAGCTGCCGAACCCCTGATTCGACACGCTGCCCCCCCGCCGCTAGGATAATCGGCTTGTCATCGAACCTCAGGGACCAACCGACGACGACGCAACGCGAGTGGAGTTATGCGTCTGACCGAAATTCTCAAACCTGCCAATATCAAGGTACCCCTTGCCGCCAAGACCAAAATCGAGGCGATCACGGAGATGATTGACCTGCTGAGTGCCAACGGGGAGCTGAAGGACCCCAAAAAGGTGCTGGATTCCGTGCTTGACCGGGAAGCCACCAGAACAACCGGAATCGGCAACGGACTGGCAATCCCCCATGGAAAATGCGCAGGAACCGACCACCTGGTCATGGCCATCGGCAAGCCCGCCAAGCCGATCGAGTTTCAGGCAATCGACGGCCGGCCGGTTACCATCGTCTGGATGCTGGCTTCGCCCCCGGAGATGACCTCGCCCCACATCCAGGCATTGGCGCGGATCAGCCGGCTCATGACCGTGGACAAGTTCCGCCAGGCCATGAACGCTGCAACCTCCGCCGATGAAATCTATAACCTTGTCGTCGAACAGGAAAAACTGATGTAGCGCCCGCGAGCACCACTGCGCACGCCCCGAGCGATTGATTCCCGCCGCCGGGCCGATATCTTTGCACCTTCACACGGCTGGAACGACCATGACATTCAATTGCGTCATCGTGACCCCCGAGCAGCAGCTCCTGGATGAATCGGCAAATCAGGTGATTGTCCCCGCCCATGATGGGGAGATGGGAATTCTCGCTCATCGCGCTCCCATGCTGACGAAAATCGGCGTCGGCCGGTTGCGGGTAGACCTGGCCGGGGGGTCCAGTCGTTCGTTTTTCGTGGAGGGTGGCGTCGCACAGATGGATGAAAACCGGCTGACCGTGCTCACCGACCATGCCATTCCGGTGGAGCAGCTCACCGCCGAAGCCGTCGAGAAGGAATTGTCGGAGGCCAATGCCCTGCCCCCGGAAGACCCCTCGCGCCCCGCCGCCATCCGCCGCGCTCAGGTCAAGGCACGCCTGATCTCGCGGTGAACCCCTCTACGCCCCGCTGACCCGCAAGCCGGCTGCCGGTGCTTGTTGCTCTTGCCAGCGGCAACCGAAGCAATCCTCTGCCCACAAGTGCGTTGACAACCCCGCTGCAAGCCCGCAAGCTGGCCGGAATGAGTGAACTCAGGATCGGTCTGATCGGGGGCACAGGTCTTGGCGCCTTGCTTGCCGAGCAACCCGCCACGCAGCGCCATACGCTGGACACGCCCTTCGGTCGACCGAGCGATGCGATCCTCGAAACCGAATGGGCCGGTACGCCGGTGCTGCTGCTGAACCGGCACGGGCCGGGCCATCTGCTCAATCCCTCGCAGGTGAACTACCGGGCCAACATTTACGCGCTGAAGGCTCTAGGATGCACCCATATCCTGGCCAGCGGAGCCGTCGGCAGCCTTCGGGAGGAGATACAGCCGCGCGATCTGGTGATCGTCGATCAGGTGATCGATAAAACCCGACGACCGGCAACGTTCTTCGAGAACGCCGCGGTGCACGTGGAATTTGCCGAACCTTTCTGTCCGGTGATGCGCCAGATCCTGATTGAAGCGGCAGAGCCGGGTGACTCTACCTCACCCCCTGCCGCAGGAACTGATTCGGCACGGCGGCATCGGGTCCATGCGCGGGGCACCTACGTCTGCATGGAAGGACCGGCGTTCTCCACGCGGGCAGAAAGCCTCATGCACCGGCTCTGGGGAGGCGACGTGATCGGTATGACGGCCATGCCCGAAGCCAAGTTGGCGCGCGAAGCGGAAATCAGCTATGCCCTGATCGCGCTGGTGACGGATTATGACTGCTGGAAGCCACACACGACACCCGCCGGCGAGGCGCCCGACCCGTTCAAGCTCCTCAATGAGATCATCGGACACCTGAAGGATGCGACCGGTCATGCCATTGAATTGATGAAGCGCGCCGTAGTGGAAATGAGCCGCCGGCGGGACGATCTGGCCCGTTGTCCGGCGCAGCACGCCCTGAAACTGGCCATCTGGTCTGACAAGGCAGCCATACCACCGGAAGAGCGGAAACGCCTCGCTCCCCTGTGGATGAAGTATTTTCAGTCGGAACCGTGACATTGCGAACGACGGCGGCGCGGTCGGAAGGCAGCAACGGCCGGAAGCTGCCAAGGGCGTGTGAAGCCGATGTCCGTGCGAGCGTCGAGGGCGATTGTCACCCGTCGGAGCCTCACCTCGGGCGCCCAGCGAGGCGCAACGGCAACGGCAGACGCACCGGAACCCTGCGAGCCAGAAATTCCCGGGCTTTTTCTGCGGGGCGGCAGGTCAATTGCCTTAAAAATCCCTATATGATGCTTTTGATCATGGGTTGGAAGGGCCAGTCAGCCACGCCGGGTGTCAGCAGGAGGCAACTGCTGCAGTTGCTCTGCCTGCCGTTGGTTGCGTTCGCCGGATGGCTCCCGCCATCGGCAACCGTCTGGGGCCAGCAGCGCAGCAGCTTGTATGGGCGGGAAACCCTGCAAGGGGTGTACGTTCGCGATTCGGCCATTGCCGTCGAGAAGCTGGCTTTGGCCGAACGGCTGGAGCGACTGCGGGAATGGAACAAATCGGCCGAGGTCTATCAGGAAATTATAGAACAATACCCGGATCGGGTGGTCCCTGCCCGTGTGGATCAGGACAACCAGATCATCCAATACAGCTCCGTGGCCTCGGCCGTCCAGGAGCGCCTGGCGAAATGGCCGCCGGAAGGCTTGGCCGTCTACCGAAACCGCTACGAGACGACCGCTCAGGCTTTGCTTGAAGCATCGGCGCCCGATGACACGCCCACCCTGCACCGAGTGGCGACCCAGTTTTTCGTCACGGAGACCGGGAAGCAGGCTGCCGTGCGGCTGATGGAACTTCAGCTCCAGAACGCCGAGTTTGCCGCCGCCGCGTGGCTGGGCGACAGACTTCTGGAATGGCACCCGAATCTCCACGAAGAGCGAGCGACCGTTCTTTACCGGACGGCCATCGCCCATCGGCTCGCCGGCAACCCCGACGCCGCCGCGGCCCACCTGGCGGCGCTGGTTCGCGACCACCCTGAGGCCTCGGGAGTTGTGGGGGGAAAGGAAGTGCGCCTGGCCGAGTCGCTGCGGGCGGAGTTGTCCAGCGAGACGGTGGCTCCAACCTCGGTGCAGGACTCCTGGCCAACCGCCTTCGGCAATTATTCTCGAGACCTTGTCCCGGCCGTGGTTGGCGCCGGCGGGGCACGTCTGTTTTCGATCCCGATCAGTCGAACCACGATCCGCACCCCCGGCAATATCAGCCGGCAGCAACTGCTTGAAATTGATCGGGCCGATCGCGAGAAGGGTCTGGCCAACGGAATTCTTCCGGTCATCGATCGCGGCGAACTGTTCTTTCAAGATAACGCTCGCGTCTATGCCCTGAGCCTCGACAGTGGCCTGCCGCTGCCCGGTTGGGCCCAGACCTACCCCGGAGAGCGTTCGGGGCGATACAACATCGCCGGCGCCTGGCCCACGCCGCTGGGCACGCAGATGGCCGTGACTGTCACCGCGGATGCGGTTTACGCCGTGCTCGGGCAGTCCGACCCTCGCACCGCGATGTACACCGGTGGAGGAATGCGGGACGCGCGGCTGGTATGCCTGGACCGGCAATCCGGCCGCGAGCGCTGGTCCTTTTCCTCCCGAAGTCTCCGGGAAGACCGCGCCGCCGCCAGGGGACTGGAGCTGACGGGCACTCCCATCGTCGTCGGCGATCGGGTGTTTGTTTGCGTCCAGAGCGGCGCCGGTGTGCAGTTTCAGAAATGTGAGGTGTTGGCGCTGGATGCCGGTTCGGGGCGTCTGGTCTGGCGAAGCTATATCGCATCCGCCAGCAATACGGTGTCCCCGTGGGACATCGAAGGCGCTTTGCAGGACGACGTGACGCCCCAGCTTTCCTATGCCAATGGGCGAGTGTACGTCAACAGCAACCTCGGGGCCATCGCCGCGCTGGAAGCCTATGACGGAACGATCATCTGGCTCAATCTCTATCCTCGGGAGCTTCCGGAACTGAATCGCATCTTCCTTCAGAACCCCCGCGCGGCCAATCGTTCCTCCGCCGCCAGACGCCCCCGGCCTTGGGCGCACAACCCCCTGATCATCACCCGGAATCGACTCTTTGCCCTCCCGCGGAACAGCGAGTTCCTCTTCATTTACGACGCCTCAAACGGAGCCGAGATCAGCCGCATCCCCCTGCAACCGCTGGACGAGGCAGACACGCTCATCGGCGTGACGGCGGAAAAGCTCGTGCTCGGCAGCTTGCGGACTGTCACCTGCATTGACTGGACGCGGTTCCGCAGCGGCATGGAAGTGGATGAGGTGCTGCTGTGGCGCAAGGTCTTCGAGAAAAGCGGCTTTGACGATGCTTCGATCCGCGGACGGCCGTTTCTGACGGCTGATTCCGTGTTCGTCCCGCTGGCCTGGAGGCTGACGCGCCTGAAATTGAGCAGCGGCGCGGCGATCAGCTCTTACCCGGCCGACGGTCGGGACTGGAGCGAAGAGGAAGGCCCGGGGAACCTGCTTCTGACTCAGGATCATCTGATCCTCGCCGGAAGTGAACGCGTGGCGGTTTACACCGACCTGAGCCTGGCCATGCGCCGCCTCGATGCCGAAGCGGATGCCGATCCGCTCTCGCCGCTGCCGCGAATCCGCTACGCAGAGGTAATGTTCGTCGCCGGCAGGTATGATCTGGCTAGCCGGAAGCTTGATGAAGCCATCATGCTTCTGGGGGGACCGCAGTCCCTGCAGTCCGGGCCGGAACGCGACCGCCTCTTTAACTCGGCCTTGAGTTTCGCCCGCAAGCTCATGAGCACCGACCCCGCCGCCGCCGCTGTGATCGACGGCTTCTTCGATCGCGCCGGGCTTGCGGCAAGTAGCGCTTCGCAGCAGGTGGCGTATCGGGTGGCGCGCTCCCGATGGGCACGTCAGCAGAAGCTCGATGCGGCCGAACTCGATCTGTATCAGCAGATTCTGTCTGACCCGGCCCTGCGCGGGGAGCCGGTAAGCAGCTCTGAAGGCGCCGGGACGATCTCGGCTGCTTATTTCGCCCAGCAGGAGATCGCCGGTCTGATCGCCCGCAACCCTCGGGTGTATGCTCCAGTTGAGCAGCGGGCGCAGCGCGAATTTGATGCGATTGCTGATACCGGCGATCCCGATGACCTGCTGGCGGTGGCCCAGAAATATCCCAACTCTCAGGTGGCGACACGCGCTCTGCTCGCCGCCGCCGATGCCTATGAATCCGCCGGAAATCCCAAATCGGCGATCTCCGTGCTTCGGACGTTGCTGAGCCGGGCGATCCCCAAGGCAACCCGGGTTGGCTGCCTGGAGGCGCTGGCCC
>JAVQWE010000097.1:0-8463 GCA_033579175.1 Phycisphaerales bacterium
ACCAACGTGCCCAAGCTGTTCCGGGAGAATTTTGCCGAGTCGTTCCTCGGCCAAGGGGCCGGCGATGCCGGGAATGTGATCGTGGCCACACTTCTGCTGATCGGGACGGGTCTGCTCGCGCGCCGGCATCCGTTGTACGCATCGATGGTCTTTCTCACCGTCGCCATCACGCTGGCGATGACCACTACCCCGCGCTACTACCTGATGGTGCTGCCGTTTCTGCTGCTGGGCTGGATCCTTCTGACACTGCGCCTCACTGGCGAGCCATTGACGATGAGATGGCAGTTCGCCGTGCTGTTGCTGTCGCTCTCGTTCGTCACGTGCATGAATTTGGCGAAGATTATTCCGTTCATCATCGAGCAGCGCCGCACCCCGTTTCTGGAAACCTACCGGAAGGGCACTCAGGCGCCCTTTGTGCGGATGGCGGCGCTGATCCGGGAGCATGTACCGCCCGATCAGCGCGTCATCGGCCCGCGGGCGCAGGTGCTCCGCTTCCTGTCGGATCGCAACGTGATGATGCAGCGGGAATTGTTACCCCCGCGCAAAAGCCCGAAAACCTACCCGGCGATCCTCAAACAGCAGGAGATTGGTTTTGCGGTGTTTCCCTCGGCGCCGTATCGGGATGTTGAACCGGAACTGGCGCGCATGATCGACAAGCGAATCATCCGTCCCGTCCAGACGCTGGCCGAGACTGACGGCTGGCGCCTGGCAACCATGAACGTGCGGCTTCCGCCGGAGGAGATTGCCGACTGGCGTACCATGCCCTCAGACCTGCTGAAGAACGTTCCGAGAAAGCCGAAGAAAACCCCCGAGCAGATTGCCGCCGCCGAACGCAGGGCCAGAGCGGCCGCCAAGGCCGCCGCCGCCGAACGCCGGGCCGCTGCCGAACGCAAGGCTTTGGCCGCCAAGAAGGCTGAGCAGGAACGACGTCGGCTTGCCGCCGAACGCAAGGCCGCCGCCGAACGCAAGGCTTTGGCTGCCAAGAAGGCCGAGCAGGAACGGCGCCGCCTCGCTGCCGAGGCCAAGGCCCGCAAGGAACTGGCTGCCGCCAAGGCCGAAAAGGCCCGCCGTCAGGCCGCCGCCGAGGCCAAGGCACGCAAGGCCGCCAAAGAAAGGAAGGCCCGCAAGGCCGCCACGCAACCCGCCGGTGCCTGCCTGCCCGATTTCTCCGGAGAAAACCGGTTTTGCCGGCTCGCTCAACCGCTTGGTGCGGTGATCCTCCGGCCCGAGGAGCCCGGTGGCCGGCCAAACCATTCATTCATCGTTCACATTCCCCACCCGACGAATCCGGTTTGCTGGGCTGCTGTCGCGCCCGACGCGATGCGGTAAGATGCCCCTCAGGAAGGGTTTTGTGCGTCAAGGATGACCGTCCTCACTGCTCACGATCGTCCGTCCACGACGCGGCTGTCCCCCGGGATTGCCGGCTTCACCAACTGGCCGATCCTCGTCGCCGCGCTGGTTCTGTCGGCGGTGGGAATCCTGTCCATCTGGGCGGATTCCCGGGCCGATGGCAGTCTGGAAGGCCCGAAGCAGCTGATTTACGTGTGCATCGGGCTGATGGCGATGGCCGCGTTTCAATGGATCGACTATCGCCGGATCGGGCGGTTCAGTTGGGCAATCTACCTGCTGGCGATCGGGCTGATCGGCTACACGCTGCTGGGGCAGGTGGTCAGCGTGCCGGGGGTCCGCGGCGTGAAGGGGGCATTCAACTGGATCAAGTTCGGCTCGATCGGCCTGCAACCGGCGGAGCTGGCGAAGATCGGTTTCGTGCTGGTGCTGGCGCGGTATCTTCGCTTTCGATCGAACTACCGCACGCTCCGCGGCCTGCTGCCACCGTTCGCGTTATGCCTGCTGCCGGTGGCGCTGATCCTCAAGCAGCCCGATCTGGGCACGGCGCTGATTTTCATTCCCACGCTTTTCGGCATGCTCTTCCTCGCCGGCGCCCGGCTTTCCCATCTGGCGGCGGTTGTCGGTTTGGCGATCGCGGTGACGCCTGTATTGTGGTTCAGCGGGAAGCACGTGATCACCGACCCGATTACGCGACTTCCGGAAGTGTGCCGGCAATGCCCGAATCTGCCCGTGCTGAACCACGCACCGATGTTCGTCAAGCACTACCAACGGCAGCGCGTGGCGGCCATGTTCCGCAATGATCGCGAGATTCTCGCTTCCACGGGCATGCAGCAGCATCTTTCGCTGATCGCCATGGGCTCCGGTGGCCTGAGCGGAAAAGGGGCCGGCGTTGTGCCCATCGGCCGGAAAGTGCCTGAGGGCCACAACGACATGATCTTCGCGTTGATCGGGGAGCAATTCGGCTTCTTCGGGTCGATTGTCGTCGTCGTGGCGTATCTGGTGATTTTCATTGCCGGCATTGAGATCGCCAGCAACACCCGGGAGCCATTCGGACGGCTGATTGCCGTGGGTGTGGTGGTCATGCTGGCCAGCCAGACGTTCCTGAACCTTGCCGTGTCCACGAAGCTCATGCCGGTGACCGGGGTTACGCTTCCGCTGGTCAGCTACGGTGGCAGCAGCCTCGTGGCCAGTTTCATGGCGATCGGTCTGCTGTTGAACGTGGGGCAGAACCGCCCGGTCGTGATCGCCAACGATCCCTTCGAGTTCTGAAGCCCCCGGTGGCCCCCGGCGCGGCAGCGCGCCCCGCTCGGTTGCAGAATGCCCGTGCAGGCACCGCCGAGCCGCTGCCGGCGCATCGGCTGCTGACGATGACGCGGTCGCAGGCCACCGGGGTCCGGTTGCAGAGTTTCCGGCGATCCTCAGCCGCTGACGATCCACTTCAGCAGTTGGCCCGGACGCGCCGGCTGGCCCTGCATGAGAATACCGACCCGGAAGATCCGGCCGGCCGCCCAGACAATCGCCAGGGTGGTCAGCAGGGTGATGACGGCCGCGAGAATCGTCTCCCAGGTCTGCACCCCCGGAGGGATCCCCAGCCGCAGGACGGTCATCATCGGTGCACTGAAGGGAAAGAACGTGGCGGTGCGGGCGATCGGGCCGGAGGGATCGTTCAGGACGGGTCCGAACACGAACATCGGCAGCATGACCAGCAGCATAATCGGGGTGATGAGCGACTGGGCTTCCTTGAGGTTGGTTACCGCCGCGCCGGCCGCCACGAAAAGCCCCCCGTACATGAACGTGCCGAGGATGGCGAACACCACAAACCAGAAAAGGATGGACGGGGTAAGGTACTTGGCGATGCCGAATTCCCGCGCGCCGATGTAGGCACCGATGATGTACACCGCCGCCAGAGTGAGTGCCACGCCGACCCCGCCCAGCAGCTTGCCCATCATCAGCTCAAAGGGTCGAACGCTGCCCAGCAGCACTTCGGCGATGCGCAACTGCTTTTCTTCAACGACATTCGTGGCGAGCTGGCTGGAACCAATCAGCACGGTCAGGAACATCAGCAGAAGCATGGCCAGAGGCACGATGATCGAAGCCATCTGCCCCTGTTTGGCCTCCTGACGGATCGTTCCGGAGCGATCCTTTTCATACAGAGGGCTATCCCCCACCAGCGGGGGCTTGGACAACGCGGCCAGGGCATCCCAATCCACCTGCCGGCCCGCCATCCGCCGGGGGATGACCACCTGCGTCACCACCTTCTGCACAAAGTCCCGCACGGCGCGATAGGTGGGGCGGTTGCTGGTGTAACGGACGATATTGTTCTCTCCCTGCAGGCGGATTTGCGCCTCGATGATCGCATCAAAATCGAGCCGGGCTACCGCCCGCTGCACCTCATCCTGAAGCGCGCGGGCCTCCTGTGTGGTGGGCCGGGGCGCTTCCGTCGGGGCGAAAATGTCCTTGCCGATCTCGACGAACGCAAACAGCTCATTCCGGCGGACACGCTGCGAGAGCTCCCATCGCTGCTCGGCAACAGCGCCGGGATCCTCCAGCGGGGCCGGATCCACCTTTTCAAACAGGAAACGGGCCGACTTCTGCCTTCGGGTCTGTGGATCGAAGATCTCCTCGGCGTTGCGCTTTTCGGCGGCGGCGATCAGCGTCGAGGCAATGGTGGCGCCGGGGGTGCGGTCGATCACCGCCACGCGCTTATCGGTGATGTCCTCGATGTCCCGGGTAAGCCGCCCGACAATCAGGCCCCCGAACATCATCACCGGCATGAGGATGATGCCGATCACGAAACCCTTGCTCTTGACGGCGGCGAGGTATTCCCGCGAAGCAACGATCAGAGTCTTGTTCATCTGCCTGATCCAACTTTCACGTGCGGCGTTTCCCGGGTGCTGTTCCGCCTGATGGTCGCCAAGCCCCGCCGCGGCCGCAGACGACGGCCTCAGTTACTGGCCTTGAGCACCAGAACGTGAACCTGAGGTTACGCCATGACTTTCTCCCCGACCTCAGTCGGCGAGGCGATCCGGACGAAAATATCGTGCAGGTTCGGTGCTGCGACCTCGAAATGCTCAACGATGCACTGCTGGGCCAGAATCCGGAGAATCTGCCGTGCATCGGCGTCGCTTGAAAGACGCAGTTCCTGCAGGTTTCCGTGATCGACCACGCTGATCACGCCCGGCAGTGCGCGCAACACGCCGTTGCTTCCGGGAGCTACGCGCACGCGGATGGTATCGCGGCCGTATTGCCGCTGAATGTCGGCCAGCGTGCCATCCAGCACCTTGCGACCCCGATAAATCATGAAGATGAAGTCGCACAGCTTCTCGGCCACGTTCATGTCATGCGTGGAGAAAATGACGGTCGTGCCGCTTTTGCGCAGGTCGAGAATCGCGTCCCGAAGAACCACCGCGTTCACCGGGTCCAGCCCGCTGAAAGGCTCATCCAGCAGCACCAGCTTCGGCCGGCTGATCAGCGTGGCAATCAGTTGCACCTTCTGGGTCATGCCTTTGCTGAGGGCTTCGACTTTCTTATCCCCCCAGCCGGACAGTTGCATGCGGTCCAGCCACTGGTCGATTTCGGCGGGGGTCGGATCGTAATTCTTTAACCGCGCGAAAAACCGCAGCACGTCGTACACCTTCATGCTCTTGTAGAGCATGCGTTCTTCCGGAAGGTAGGTGACCTGATCCAGCACCCCGCCGTGCTCCTGACCCAGAACCCGGATCGTCCCCCGATCCGGCAGGTAGATGCGCATGATCATGCGCAAGGTCGTGGTCTTTCCGCTGCCGTTGGGCCCGATGAAGCCATAAATGCTGCCGACGGGCACTGCAAGGGAAAGATCATCCACCGCAACCGTCGCGCCGAAGGTCTTGGTGACATGCTCCATTTCGACGGCGTTCATGGGCAGGCAGTCCTCGTCGGCGCGGCCGTATTCGATCAAGCTCGCCGGGTATTCTAGCCGGGCGCGAGCCGACTCTAAAATTAGCGCAATCCTATAATGCCTTCCGGCTGGACCGCCGAGCCGCGACGCCTACGATGCCACGCGGCTGCGGCTGCTTTTCGGGACCGGGGACGTTGAGATGCCGGGGACCGTAGCGGTTCCCACCGGCGCTGCCCGACCGCCGAGCCGACTGGTGACGGCACCCGGCCGCTGATCTACACTCTCGGCGATGATCTGGTTCTGGCTTGGCTTTCTGGCCCTGATCGCCGGCTTTCTGGCGTTGGACCTGGGGGTATTTCACCGCAAGGCCCACGTCGTTTCGATCCGCGAAGCTCTGATCTGGTCGGCGGTGTGGATTTCCACTTCGCTGCTGTTTTCGATCTTCGTGTATTTCGCCTACGCGAACCACTGGATGGGGCTGGGGATCGGCAACCCCAGCTCCACCATCCCTGAGGTGCGCGAGGGGCTGGACGGGGTCACGGCCTGGACCAAGTACATCACCGGCTACGTCGTCGAATGGTCGTTGTCCGTTGACAATATCTTCGTCATCGCCCTGATCTTCACCTATTTTCGCATCCCTCGCCTGTATCAGCATCGCGTGCTCTTCTGGGGGATCATGGGCGCGATCGTGATGCGCGGCATTTTCATCGCGCTGGGCACCGCCATCATCGCAAGCTTCCATTGGGTGATTTACGTCTTCGGCGTGTTCCTGATTTTCACGGCGGTGAAGATGCTCACCAGCTCGGAAGACCCTGATCCGAGCCGAAGCCGCGTGCTGCGATTCGTGTACCGGCATTTCCCGGTCACCGACAAGCTGCACGGCTCTCGTTTTGTCGTCTACGAAAGTGAAATCCCCCGGCAGGAAGCCGAAGCTGCCAGCCACCACCCCGAATTCCCCAGCCCCGCCGAGAGCGTCGAGAGCGAACCCGAGGTAGAAGCCGCGCCCACCGGCCATCTGAAGGCCGGCCGGCGGATTCTCACGCCGCTGATGGTCGCGCTGATCATTGTCGAAGTGACCGACCTGATTTTCGCCGTCGACTCCATCCCCGCCATCTTCGGCATCACCAAGGACCCGTTCCTCGTCTTCACCAGCAATATTTTTGCGATTCTGGGTTTGCGCTCCATGTACTTTGCGCTGGGAGGCCTGCTGCACAAATTCCACCTGCTGAAGACGGCGTTGGCGATGATCCTGGGTCTGGTGGGCATCAAGATGCTCTTTGGCGTGTGGATCGAACACCAACTGGGTCTGACTCACAACCAGTTCTCGGTGATCTCCCTCTGCGTCATCCTCTCGTTGCTGGTCTTCGGGGTGATCGGGTCGCTCTTGTTCCCAAGGAAGCCCGACCATGAAGGCCTCATGACCGCAACAACCGCTCAAAAACCGGAATGACGACCCCAGATACCCGCAACCTGCCAGAATGGCAGCCTCGTTGCGTGGAAACCGCGCGCCGTCAACGTCGGTGCGCCTTGGATCGCCAGAGCAGCATTGACAACACGCGATGTTCTGAAAGCCGGAGTGATTTCGCGCCTCAGGATGCCCCCAAGCCCCTTCGCGACGATCTCCGCGGGCATTCACGCCCGATTCCGGTATAACCCGGGATCGACCGCCTCAAGCATTCGAGCTTCGGACAATCCCCCGCCGAAGAACGCGTTGAGTTTCCGTACCACCGGAATCGGATCGGCCAGCAAGGCGTTGTAATTGACCTCCAGAACCTCAAATTGCCGCTGAGTTGCCAGCCACGCGGTAAGCTTGCGCAGCGCCTGGTCAAAGACCTCGATCAGCTTCTCATCGGGCAGCGCCGCGCCCGGTCGATTCTGACGCTTCAACATCTTCCGCTGCGATTCCACCACCTCGCGCAAATCCCGCCGCATCAGCACCAGTTTGTAGGAACGATCGGTCGGAAGGTCATACAGCAGGAGATGGACCATTTTGACGACCTTTCCCTCGGCCGCGGAGAGCCAGGAGGGGTCGTTCCGGGTGTATTTCACCGGTTCGAATTCGAAATAACCCCGTGGATTGTCAGGATCGGGCGCGCGGGCATGATCGGTCAGGACCGGCATCCCCCCCGCCTGCAGCATCTGCATCATCAGGCTCGTGCCCGAACGCGGCACACCGGAGACGATCGTAATCTTCGGTGGGGTCATGGGGACCTGCGATGATAATCCCAACGGCCGGCCCTTTGGCAGAAATTCGCACAAGTGCTTGTCAGTACTCGGGTTACGGCGATTTGGAAGTGGGCGGGCACCGACAGACCATCCACCACCCCCAGAACCGGTCGGTGCCCATCGGTGCAACGTTGCGTTAGGAACGGGATGTGCTTTTCGTCAGCAACCTTGAGCACCGCATGGATTCCGCCCCCGCCGAGAGCGACAAACTGGTGGTCCAAGCCCTCGGCGGGGATCGGACGGCTTTTGCCCGTCTGATTACGATCCACGAGAGGCAGGCGCTGGCGGTGGCGTATGCCGTGGTCGGCTGCGCCGCCACCAGCGCCGATGTGGTGCAGGATGCCATGGTTCGCGCCTGGCGGCGGCTGTCCGAGCTGGACGACCCGTCGCGCTTCAGCGCCTGGCTGCTGCGGATCGTCCGGAATCTTGCCGTCGATGCACTAAGGCGCAAGCCTCGGGCGGAGTTCGGCGGGGAGCAGTTGGCCAAGCAGCCCTGCACCGCCAGTCAGGATCGGCTGGAACTAGCCGAGCTTCGTGAGCGGATTCACGCGGCATTGTCGCAGCTCGACGAAACCACCCGGATCGCCGTCACGCTGCGGTATTACCAGGACCTCTCGAGCCGGCAGATCGGGCAGCTTCTGGGGCTTTCGCCGGAGGCGGTGGACATGCGACTGTGCCGCGCGCGGGCCCTGCTGCGGCAGAAACTGGCCTCGGCTGTGCTGCAAGCGGACGTTCCGGCGGACTCGGGCACGTCGGTGAAAGAAGGAAGTGCAAATGACCGTTTGGCGCAAACCCGAAGAACGTGAGGCGCCGCAAGACCTGCTGGCGCCCCTGCTGCGTGCCCATTTTGCCCGGGAGCTGGATGGCCAGCTCGGCTCGGCCGGCCGACGGTTCGTGCAGCCGCACGATCCGGTGCCTGCCCAGCCGGGACGGTCAACGCTGGTCAAGTGGTGGTGGACCTCCTCGTTGCTCGCCGCCGCCGCCGCCATCGCTGTCGTCCTGCTCCCCAC
>JAVQWE010000098.1:0-8387 GCA_033579175.1 Phycisphaerales bacterium
GATCGTCGCCCGTTTCGAACAGGAACGGCAGGCGCAGGCGATCATGGACCACCCCAACATCGCCAAAGTACTCGACGCCGGCACCGCTCCGGATGGTCGCCCGTATTTCGTCATGGAATATGTCGCCGGCGAAGCCATCACCCGCTACTGCGACAAGAACCTGCTGAGCATCCGCGAGCGGCTCGAGCTGTTCATTCCCGTCTGTGAAGCGGTGCAGCACGCTCACCACAAGGGGATCATTCACCGCGACATCAAGCCCTCGAACATTCTTGTCACTGTGGCTTCGGGCAAGCCGCAGGTGAAGATCATCGATTTTGGAGTGGCCAAGGCCCTCAGCCACACCCTGACCGACAAGACAATCTTCACCGAACACGGGCAAATCCTCGGAACCCCGGAATACATGAGCCCCGAGCAGGCCGAGATGGGCATCCTCGACATCGACACGCGTACCGACGTCTATTCGCTGGGAGTGGTGTTGTATGAACTGCTCACCGGTACGGTGCCCTTCGAGCCGCGCGAGCTGCGCTCCAAAGGCTATGGAGAGATTCAGCGGATCATCCGCGAGGTGGATCCCCCGCGCCCCAGCACCAGACTCCGCTCGCTGGGTGGGGAACGGTCGGCCGACATCGCTCGCACTCGACATGCCAGACTCGCCGAACTCGAAGGTCAGCTCCGACGCGAACTGGAATGGATTCCCCTCAAGGCCATGCGCAAGGATCGCCAGGAGCGATACCCCACTCCCCTGGCCATGGCCGACGACATCCGCAACCACCTTGCCGGTCGTCCGCTGGTGGCCGGTCCCGAATCCGCCATCTACCGCGCCCGCAAGTTCGTCGCGCGCAACAAGCTGCCGGTGGCGGCGGTGATGACCGTTGGCCTGGCCGTGCTGCTGGGGACGGTTTTCTCCACGATCGGCTTCGTGCGGGCGTCGCAGCAGCGCGACCGGGCCGACGCCGAAGCCCGGCGTGCCCATGAAGAAGCCCTGCGGCTGCGGCAGGTCGTGGCGTACGTGGAATCGATGCTCGCCAGTGCCAGCCCGGCTTCCGGAGAACCGAAGGATGTCACCGTCCGACAGCTCCTGGACGACGCCGTCCGGAAGCTCGACGGGGGCAGCCTGCGCTACATGCCCCGCAACGAAGCAGCGCTGCGACGCATCATCGGCTTGACCTATCAGTCCCTCAGCCTTCCGGAAAAGGCCGAGCCCCAGCTCCGAAAGGCGCTGGAGATGGAAAGCACTGTTGCCGGTCCGCGCAGTCCCGAGGCGGCGGTTGTGATGACCGGTCTTGGCCAGGTCCTTCGGGAAACCAACCGACCGGACGAGGCGGCGATGCTGCTGCAGCAGGCGCTGGCCATCCAGCGCGTCTCGCTTCCACCGGACGATTTCCACCTCGCAGACACCATCTCCCATCTGGGGGAGCTGGCGCGGTTGCGCGGCGACCACAAATCCGCCGAAAACCTCTTCCGCGAGGCGCTGGCCATCTACCAGAAGCACCCGAAGGATCAGCCACGCATCGCCGACGCGCTGGCCAACCTCGCCGCAGCTCTGCACGCGCGGGGAAACACCACAGACGCCATCGAGCTGACGCGCCAGTCGCTGGCGATTCGGCGCAACACCAGCGGGGACAGCAGCCCGGATGTCTGGAACGGGCTGACGAATCTGGCCAGTCTGCTGGAGGCCAGCGACCAGCTTGCTCTGGCCGAGCAGACGCGCCGCGAGGCGCTGGCGCTGGCACGGGCAATCTTTGATGAGCGGCATCGCAACGTCGTGATCAGCCTCGGGGGGCTGGCGCGCGTCTTGTGGTTGCGCGGGGGAGGCAGCCTCGAAGAGGCCGAGCGCCTTGCCAACTCGGCGCTGGAGCTGGCCCGGGTCGTCGAAGGACCGCAAAGCCCGTCCTACGCTCGTCGGCTCGATCTGCTGGCCAACATCGCCCGCGACCGAGGACGGCTGGATCAAGCCATCGAACTGCATCGTGACACGCTGGCGCTGCGACGGGCCATCCTCAAGCCCGACAACCCCGAAATCGCCGCGTCTCAGACCAACCTGGCCGACGTGCTCAGCCGGGCGGCGAAGTCCCCGGCCGAAGCGGTGGAGCTGGCGTCGGCGGCGCTGGCGGCGCGCAAGGCCAGCCTCCCGGAGGGACACGCGTCGATCTGGGTCTCCACCAGCGTCCTCGGGGGCGCCTGCACCGCCGCCGGACAGTTCGACAAAGCTGAATCCCTGCTGCTGGAGGCGTTTGCGGGCTTGTCGAAGGACCCTGGCGTCCCCCGACGTCTGCGTGCAGAAGCCGCGGAACGGGTGCTGCGGCTCTATGAGAAATGGGGCAAGATGGAGGAAGCAGGTCGTTGGAAAAATACGCTGATCGAGCTTTCCCAACCCTCGCCGACACCCTGAGTCGCCTTTTTCTACGAAATCCGTCAAATTCGTCAGATTTCCGGATTGACTTTCCACTCGATTGGCACGCATACTCAGAGCCTCGGCCCCTGCTCTGGGAGAAATGCCGTGGGTTCCCTGCGCTTTGGTCTGCCCGTTGCCGGTCTCATCCTCGCGCTCACCGGCTCGGCTCAGTCGGCCATTACCGTCACTTCGGAAATCACGCGCTCCGGGGATGGAGGGGTGCGCATGCAGGCCGTCATCAAAGACCCCACCACCTTCAATGACGCGCTCGGTTCGGGAACGCTTACGGCTGTGGCCATCAAGGAAGTTCATTCGGCGGTGTTCATCATCGACAGCCTCGACAAGGCGCTGCGCGTCGAGAAGCGACGCTTGACCCCGGCCCAGACCTACGGGCTGGGGCTTCCCTTCGGCGAAACCGAGCCCCCGCTCACCGATCCGGACGGACCGTGGTTCGGGCTGGTCTGGCCGTTTCGGGATCAGTATGACTACTTTCCCGGTCCGTTCGATCCACTGGGCGATGAGGTCGGAACCCCCGTAAATCCGTCGCCCAACGTGTATGGCTTTGTTGACATTGATGGCATCGTCCGCGGGGGACCCACCGACCCCACCCCTGCCGGGGCAAGCATCAACCGGCTGATGCGCGGTCTGACCGGCAACGGCTTGACCGGACCGGCGACCTATTTTCAGATGGATATTGAACCGCTTTCCGGCGATGCCGAGCGCTTCATCACGATTCAGATTCTCTCGGCGACGGCGCGTGTCGTCGTTCAGAACTCTCAAGGGGCGTTCAGCGAGATTCAGGTGAACGTGCCTCCGTTGGTCCGGCAACTGCAACTGCCCGAACCTGCGACCGGTGCCTTGCTGCTTGCTCTGGGCGGACTTCTGCCACGTCGTCGCGCCTGAGTTGATCAAGAGGGCTTGGGCGCGTCTCCCGGGCGCCGCAGCCCCGACCGGGAGTCTTCGGACCGACGCAAGGGATTCCTTCAACGCCGATCGAATTGTGCGGGGAATGTTGCATCGCCCAGGGAATCTCCGAAAACGCCCGAAAACGCACAATTTCGCACAATCCCCCGCAGCAGGTGCTCTGCGCAACGCAAGCCTCGAAAGCTGTCGGGGGATGTGCCCGGTCGTACGCAAGCATGAACCTCCATCCTTTCCGGGCGCGCTGCGCCGGGCCGCCGATCAGAGCGCGGCGCGCAACCCGATGAAACCCGGATTTTCCTGCAATTCTGCCGGAAAAAAACGACCGTTTTTCCCCATGGTCCCGTTGCGCTTCACCACTTCGCCCGGCGCAACACCCCGCTGGTGAGGATCGTCGCTTGCAAGACAGCGAGGGGTCTGGGCCGGTGGTAGACCCACCAATGGCACGCGCTGCGCGCCGCGTGCGACTGTGCCCTGTCGGTTCCACTGCGTCCGCCGGGCATGCCATTATGGCATCAGCGGATGACCCTGTTGCCACCGCGGGGTATATTCCTTCTTCGAACAGCAAGAGGATGCGATGCCATTTGAAGTGCGCGACGTGCAGGTCACCCCGAATCCCAATGCGATGAAATTCGTGCTCGATCGGAAGATCGCCGACAGGCCGGTCAGTTACCTGAGCGCCGCGTCAGCAGCGTCAGACGAGGTTGCGGCACGACTGTTCGCGATTCCCGGTGTGGCCGGCGTGCTGTTTCTGGGGGATTTCATCACGGTCAACAAGCGGCCGGACGTGAAATGGTCGCAAATCACCCCGGCCGTCAGGCAGGTGCTTTCAGAAGCCTGAGAGCCCGGCGGCCAGCCTGAAAACAGAACGATCGCCGGGGAAGCGACAGAGCTTTCCCGGCGATCAGCTTCTGATGGGACAGGCTCGACTCGGAAGCCGCGACAACCCGCAATCAGCGGCGACGACGCGCCAGCATCGCAGCGGCAGCCAGCAGCGCGCCACTGACGGGTTCCGGCACGGGGGCAGGACGCGAGCCCGTCGGGAACGACCGGTTCCAGTTCACGGCCAAGAGGGCAAAGTCGGCCAGATTGACCGCACCGCTGTAGTTGAAATCTCCGTCTTTCCAGAGCCGGTTGGCAAAGTTGAAGTTGGCACCCAGCGTCGCGAAGTCACTCAGATCGACCGCACGGTCGAGGTTCGTATCCCCGTAGTAGGTGTAGAGGATCAGGATGCTGGTGGCATCCACCGTTTCGCCACGGAACGTGGCTGTTCCCGAGCCGCTGATACCGAACTTCTGCGACGCTTCGATGTAACCGATGCCATACACCGTGTCATTGGCGAGGCCGGAGTAAATGCCCAGCCCGTTCCAGGCGCCGTTGTTCCAGCCGTTGGCGATCAGGTTGGCCACGCTGGCGAAGGTCAGCGGCGTGCCCAGGGGGCTGGTGCCGGTGTAATCGACGATCAGGGCGTTGTCGTTGAGATTGATCTTGCCACTGACACCCGTGATCGCCCGCGCCCGCGCCGCGGTGTTTCCACCGGCCCCGAAGATCACCTGCCCGCCTCCGTTCGTGAACAGTGTGCCGACGGAAAGTGAGCCGTTGTTGACGGTCAGCGTGTTGCCTCCGTACACGCGCAACCGGTTGGCCACCTGCATCACCCCGCCGTTCTGCGTGAACACCCCCAGCCCCCCTGCCGCCAGCGAACCCCCACCGATGTTGACGCTGCCGGCGTTCAGGTTGCCGGCGTCGAGCGTGTAGGAGCCGTCGGTTCCGGCCAGCACAGCCACGTTCAGCACGCGGGTGACGTTGTGGGTGCCCCCGGTCTGCTTCATCTGACCGGAGCTGGTGGTCATGTAGGAAATGTTCACGTCACCGACGTTGATCGTCCCGTCGGAAAGTGTGAACGAACCCACCCCTCCGACGGACGCGCCGACGTTCAGCTCGTTGGCGGTGATCGTTCCACCGTTCTGGTAGAACACCCCCGTGGTCTGGAAGCCGACATCCAGCTCGCCGGTGATGATCCGCCCCTGGTTTACCTGCCCGATCTGCCCGAGGGTGTAGGTTCCGGCCGCGCCGGTGTTTTCTCCCACCGACAGCACGCCGGGCACGTTGTGCAAACCGCCGGTCTGGGTGAAGGTGCCAGTGCCATACAGCCCGACATACGTATCGGGTGAATTCAGCGTTCCCCCGGGAAGAAGCTGGTAATGCCCCCTGCCCGAGAGCACGAACCCGACGGCCGTGAAGCTGGAGACGTTCACCGTTCCGCCGTCGTGATACATCGAGCCGGCGCCACGATAGCCGACCTCCAGCTCGCCGACGTTCAGCACACCGTCGCGCATGTTGTATTCACCGGTACTGGCCGCCTGGTCGGCGATGCTGATGTAGGTGTTGACCGTGTGGGTGTCGCCATACTGGTTGTACTGGGCGTTCCCGATATAGCCGACTTTCAGCTTGTTGGAGCTGACACTGCCCCCGTGCTGGGTGTATCGCCCGAAGGAGTTGGCCTCGTAACCCAGCGACATGTCGCCGGCCACGTTCACAGCTCCGACTTCCTGCACAAACTGCCCGAGGGAATTGGTGCCCGAGCCGACGATGAACTCGTTGGCCACGGTGATGACAGAAGGCGCGATGTACAGCTTTCCGAAGCCCGTGGAGGAAGGTTCAGCACCGATGAACATGTCGGTGACGTTGACGGCCCCGCCTTCCATCAGGAACGTGCCCGTGCCCTCTTTCCCGATGGTGAACTCTGGAGAGGCGATCGTTCCGCCGCGCTGGATGTACGTGCCGGTGGCGCCAGCCACCTCACCCAGCGAAAGGGTGTTCAGCAGCGTGTGAGTGCCCTCATCCTGCACGAAGGTGCCGGAGCCGTACAGGCCGACGTACCCGGCCGGCGACAGCAGCGAGGCCGTGCCGTCCATCCGGTAGAACCCGGTCCCGCCGGCGACGAAGCCCACCCCGTAGAACTGCGAGAGGGCGATATTGCCACCGGTGTGCACCATCGTGCCCGAGCCGAAGTAACCGACATCCAGCTCGGCGCCGATGTACGTCCCCCCGGACATGAACATCCTGCCCGTGGCCCCCACATTGTTGCCAATCGACACAAACCCGCCGTTGGTCAACCGACCCCCGGTCATGTTAAATGTCCCGGTGCCGATGGCCCCGATGTAATGCAGGCTGGTGTTAAGCGTTCCGCCGGAAAGGTTATAGCGACCCTTGCCGTTGAAGACTCCCTGAACGAACTCGTTGGTGGTCAGCACGTGCATGGATTGCGACATCGTCATCAACCCGTTGCCGCTGGCGTCCGTGCGCAGCGAATTCAGCACCGTGCCTCCAGGAGATGAATAGGTGACCACGCGATTTGCCGCATCCGACTGATACAGCCGGATGTCGTCCCCCAGCGCGGGTACTCCGACAGGATCCCAGTTTGTGGCCACGTCCCAAGTGCCATCTCCGACGTTGATCACGTCCCAGCTTCGCAGCGCCTCCGTCGGCGATCCCCCGACGGAAGGATCGAACTGCGGTCTTTCCACCCTCGGCGGACCTGCAAAGCAGGCGGCAGCCGCAGCCGAGACGATCACGGCCGAAAGCCCACGTCGAGACACTCGAAGTTTGGTCATGGCTAACCCCGATCCAACTGAGACAGGACGGTTGCGTGCTTCCCTGTGATCACGCGAATTCCGCCGAGAGTTTCTCCGTTTGTCCTCCAATGAATTCGCAGTCTACCGCAAGGGCAAGCTGCGAATCCAGTCAAACTTTTGGGAATTTTTGCCCGTCACCGGCTTCGGCGACAAGTGACAAGCCGCCGCCGGGCCGCTAGATTTCCTCGTCCAGTGATGAAAAAGGCCAACCGTTGTGAGCGATTCATGGTCAGGAAGATGTTCGCCTTGGTGTCGGCACTGGTAGCCGCAGGCAGCCTCCCGGCGGGGGCGTGGGCCAGCGGGGAACCTCCGGAAAGCGTGTATGCCCCCCCCTCCCCCCCAGGCGAAGGGGAGGGCATCAACGAAGGGGCCGTTCGGCTCAGTTTCGACGTCTCTTACTTCACGGATTACATCTGGCGGGGAATCGAGCGATTTGAGTTTGATCCGCGATTCCCGCGCGACCCCCAGTCCCCGGCGCCCGTCCTGCAGCGGGAAAAGGAAGACGCCGCAAACGTCCAGCTCAACGTGCGGGTGCAGTGGGATCTGGGCAAGCTGCCCAGCCCGTTCGTGCAGGCTTTCGTTGACGCCGCCGAAGACACCGCGCAAGGCGACTCAAGCTTCCGCGAAATCCGTCCCACCGTCGGTTTTGACTGGAACGTCCGCCCGTTCCTGCTGACGTTCGGCAACACCAATTACATCTTCCCGGAGGGCGACTTCGACGCCAACGGTGTCCCCGAGAGCGGGGAAGCGTTTGTCCGCGTGGAAATCGATGATTCCTACTTTCTATCGCTGGAACGACCGCTGCTCCGCCCCTACGTCCTGTGTGCCTACGACTATGACGCGTTCGACGGCTTTTACCTCGAGGCCGGCCTGCGACATGTCCTGCAGATCGAGGATACGCCGCTCACTCTCTCATTCGAAGGCCTATGTCAGCGGGCTTTCGGAGGTGTTCGGGGAATCCAGCGGCTTCCAGCATTATCAGGTGGGCTTGATCTGCGAATATTCGCTCAACCGGCTGTTCAATTTCTCGACTCGCTATGGCGATTGGAGCATTCTCGGCTACGTCTATTACACCGGGGGAATCGACGATGAGCTGCGCGCCAGCGAACAGTTGTGGGGTGGAGCAGGGATCGGCTTCCGGTATTGATCGTCCGGCACGCCTGGTGTCATCCCGGTTACCTGCCCGACGGATCGGCCGCAGCAGGAGTGTATTGCTCGCCAAGGCAAGGCGTTTTCCATAAGTTTTTGCACATGCCCGAACTGCATCTGCTTTCGCCCGGCGGATTCCTGGCCGCAGGAGCGCGCGCCGCGATCAAAACCAATGGCTTGAACGATATCGGCCTCCTGATGTGCCAGAGGCTGGCGACGGCGGCGGCGGCGTTTACGACCAACCGGGTGTGTGCCGCGCCGGTGATCATCGGACGCCGGCACAT